>JAXECZ010000095.1:0-26896 GCA_034104845.1 Faecousia sp.
CCGACTCACGGTGCGGCAGTGTGGAGACCTGTCGTAATGCCCCTGCCATTTTACCTGGCAGACGGCGAGTGCATTCATTGAGGATTCAGGATGCACGGAGTCACAAAAACAATGGCAAGCTTAACCCTGAAGAACATCAAGAAAGTCTACCCCTTTAACGGCGACGACGCCAAGCAGGCCAAGAAGAAAAAGAAGAAAGGCGACGAGCCCGAGAAGAAGAAGAGCAACCTGCAGATTACTGCTGAAGGCGTTGTGGCCGTTCAGGAGTTCAATCTGGACATCGCCGACAAGGAATTCATCGTTCTGGTCGGTCCTTCTGGCTGCGGCAAGTCCACCACCCTGCGTATGATCGCCGGTCTGGAAGATATCTCCGGCGGCGAGCTGTACATCGGCGACCGTCTGGTGAATGATGTTCCCCCCAAGGATCGTGATATCGCCATGGTCTTCCAGAACTACGCTCTGTACCCCCACATGACCGTTTACGATAACATGGCTTTCGCCCTGAAGCTGCGTCACGCCCCCAAGGACGAGATCGACCGCAAGGTGAAGGAAGCCGCCGAAATTCTGGACATCACGCAGTACCTGGGCCGTAAGCCCAAGGCTCTGTCCGGCGGTCAGCGTCAGCGTGTGGCCATTGGCCGGGCCATCGTCCGGAACCCCCAGGTCATGTTGATGGACGAGCCCCTTTCCAACCTGGACGCCAAGCTGCGTAACCAGATGCGTGCTGAGATCATCAAGCTGCGTCAGCGCATCAACACCACCTTCATCTACGTGACTCACGACCAGACCGAGGCTATGACCTTGGGCGATCGCATCGTCATCATGAAAGACGGCTTCATCCAGCAGATCGGCACGCCTCAGGAAGTGTTCAACCATCCCTACAACCTGTTCGTCGCCACTTTCATCGGCACTCCTCAGATGAACCTGTTCGAGAACGCCGAGCTGGTGAAGGAGAATGGCAAGTACGCCGTGAAGCTGGAGAACATCACCGTGGAGCTGTCCGACGAGAAGCAGGCCGCCCTGGCCAAGAACAATGTGGCTCCTCAGAAGGTGGTTCTGGGCGTTCGTCCCGAGCACATCGAGCTGAGCAAGTCCGGCATCGACGCCAAGGTGGATGTGTCCGAAATGATGGGCTCCTCCGTGCACCTGCATGTCACCGCCATGGGTCGGGACGTGGTTCTGGTGGTCTCCACCATGAACATGAGCGCTGCCGAGGTTTCTGCCCTGAACACCGGCGCCTCCGTGAAGTTCAGCTTCGCTGGCCATGTGTGCCATCTCTTCTCCAAGGAGACCGGCGTCAACCTGGAGGCCTGATCCATTTTTCGATAAAAAGCAGCCCTTTCGGGCTGCTTTTTTTGCGTTTTTTGTGCTTTAAAGCAAGGAAACGATATTGCATTGATGGCTTGGGTCCTTCGCTTCCTTTCCCACCTCATTCTTCTTGCAGAATGCTTTCCGGATGCAAGCCGCGGTCAGAACAAACAGGTAATCAGGGCAATGCCATAGCCGATGAGATAGGGGATTTCGTAAGCCGGAAGCAGCCTTCGTACACAAATCCAGCCTCCGGCCATGATGCCGAGCCATAACACCGCGCTGATCAGCGAGGGAAATCTGTTCCTTTTTTTGTGCAGAAAGGATGTCTTGATAGTGGACAGGCAAAAGGAACCCACAACCAGTCCGGCCAGTCCCATGCCAATCCTGAAACACCAAAGCAATATCATTACGATCCTCCATTCTGTTCTATTCCGCCAGTGGCGGCAAGGACGACCCAGGCAGTCTCCTGGGTGCCGATGGGTTGGCCCGCTTTGGATGCTGCGTATTCCATATAGCTGCTCATGAATTGTTCGGCCCGGTCAGTATCTCCCATCTGCACGGCAGCGCAGGCAGCCATGGCCCAGATCTGATTGGAAGCGCCGCTGCGTAGCGGTTCCAGGTTCTCCCATGACCAGTCCTCGCAGAAGCGCTGATAGCAGGCCTGTGCTCTGGCCGATTCGGGAGAAAGCACACCGAAAAGGATGGGGTAGATCTGGCAGATGGCATCCGGGTAAAACGCCTCTTTCCCAGAGGAGGAAATCGTCCCGTCGGAGCTCACCGCGTAGGCATAGGCTCCCGTGGATTCCTCCCAGAGGCCGTCAATTCGTTCCAATATCTGCCTGCGCTGCTCCAGACAGGTCTGCATCATAGCCGGCAAGGAGTGGCTGTCCGGGCGTTTTTCCGAAACAATGATATCGATCAGCTCCGCTGCAGCATCCAGCGCAAGGGCCACTTCGCAGTTGTCCATCAGATAGCATATGGGGTAGTCCGGTCTGGCAACGGTAAGACCATCCGTGAAAACCTGATTCAGCAGTTGAATGACACCGCTGATAAATCTGTCCTTCTCGCAGATCAGTGCGGTATCATTGGTTGCTTTCCGGTATTCATTCAGCAGCAGGAGGAAGGAGGCGGCATAACTATCCACCGAATCATAGTCCCCGGTGGAAGTCTGGTCAGTCTGTTCCCCGTCCTGAACGGTAATGTGATAGTCGTATATGGTGTATGCCATCCCGTTGATGTCGTTCTTGGAGGGATTCAGCCGGCTGATACGCCAGAGAATGTATTCCCGAACTGCATTGTATTCGCCGCAGCGAAGAAGCGCCAAGGCAGCATAGTCGGCGAAATATGGATTCACCCAGTTGATGCCTTCGTGAACAGGGTATACCCCGATGGCACCATTGGGCAGCCGGGCACTGAGAAGGTACTCCCGGGCCGTTTGCAGCAGACGCGTGTCGGCGGGCCTCCTTTGCTCCGGCTCCGGTGCGTCCGGCACGGGCTTGTGTCCCTCTTTTCGGGTCAGGGTGAAGCTGTCAAATACCTCTGCGTTGTGTGGAGATACAGCATTGATCCGCAGCGCATTTCCGCTGACCGTAACCTGAATGACGCTGATGGTCTCCGGCGCTCCCAAGGCGCAGAGATAGTCCGGGGGTTCCTGCTCTGAGGCGTAGAATTTAGAACCGGAGCATGAACCGGCAGTTACATAGAGGGTCTGCCCAACGGACTTCTCGGCAGCATCAGCCGGTGACGCGGTTCGCTGCCCGCCCTGCATCAGGTAGGTTCGGGCATACAGATGGTCGTGCCCGGACAGAACCAGATCGATGTCGTATTCCGAAAACAGCTGGGTAAAGGTTTCAAAACGTGTCTGCGCGTCGTAGTCCAGGCGGGTGCGGGGAGGGAAGAGGGAGTGGTGCATATAAACAATGATCCAGTCCCACTCTGCCTGTCCTGCCGCTTCTTCCACAAAGGCGCGGCGGTTTCCCATTTCCGGGTCATTGGAATCAAAGCAAAGGAACAGAACGTTTCCCACATGAAAAGCGTAATCCGAGCCGCTGCGGATCATTCCGTCTATGCCGAAGTAAAAGTTGAACAGCTCCGGATCATCATGGTTTCCTCGTGCGGATGCCACCGGAAAACCGCTTTCACCGCAGGCATCCGCGCCAGCCTCATACTGCCATATCTCATCCGAGTTATTCACCATATCCCCTGCTAACAGCACGAAATCGCTGTCCGGGAAAAAACACAGCGCGTCCCGAAAGGCTGCGGTGGAGGTTTTTCCCACCAGCTGGGGGTCTCCCAGGAAGGTAAAGGAAAAATCGTCCGTTTCCCCGCCCCCACGGCAATCGTACCAATCCGTCACACTGCTGCCGTCCGTAATCGCGTATCGGAATGCCGCAAGCGGCAGACCGACCGTGTATGCATATTCTTCTTTGACACGGCTTTCCGTTGGACTGACGGAGTAAAGGCTGCCCTCTGATTCAAATATCAGACGATACGCCCCTTTTTCACCAAACCAGCGAACGGTCGTATTCCCGGGTGCATCCACCAGACACACCGGCCCCGAAACGGTCAGAGGATTCTCCTCAGTCGGGAGCTCGCTCTTGCTGATTTTGAGAATATCCGTTCTTCCGAAAGGCAGCTCCCTGTCCGAATCCGAGCTGCAGCCCGCCAGTAACACAACCAGCAGCAGGAGACAAAAGAATAATCGTTTCATCTTTTACCTAAATTCCGAAAACAAGGTCTGAAGTGTATCATATGCAGGACGAACTCTTTCCCGCATGGAACCACTATAATCCCCCAGCGTTATCTCCGCAATTCCGAAATCCTTTTTTTCACCTCCGGATACCAGGATCAGACCCATCTGGAAGCCGGAAATGGAAATGGTGCCGAAGCCCTCTTTGTAGAAATCATTCAGGATTTGCCCGTTGGAGGGGTCGGCAAAGTGCAGCAGTGCCCAGGGAATTCGGATCTCAATATTCTCACCGTTGATGCAGTAGCAGGCAAACGGGTCGTATTGCTCGGATTCGGGGTTTGCGCTGCCATAGGCGAGGATGCCCGCGTCCGCAAATTGGGGGGGAATTTCATCAGAGGCTTCCGGGAACAGCGTTCGTCTTATGAATTGGGTGAGCTCCGAGAAGGAATCCTCGTCCGGAGAAATATCATTGACATACCACATTTCATCCGCCTGGGGGGTGTAATACGTCCGGGGAACGGCGTAATAATTCTGAACCGTCAGCTTAGCCCGGCGGGTTCCGTTCACTGCCAGCAGAAAATCCGCACCGATCTGGAACTCCAGCAGCTGGGCCGAATCGCCGAAAGCGCCGGAGCAGGGGGTGGTGTCAATGGGCAGATACAAAAAGTCCGTATTTCGGTTGAACTGGTCGATGTGCAGGTACAGGTGCAGATAGGCCGCGTCCATGGCGGTTTTCAGAACCACGCCACCGCTGTCAATCACCGGGGAAATCTCCTGCCATTCCTCCGGATCGCCGTCAGGAGAAAAGGCGGAATCGGGCTCCAGGGCCAGCAGCCCCAGGCAGCACTCCGAATCCTGTACATCCAGCCACCTGCCGGAGTGGATCGCCACCGCCGTGTTGTCAGCGGATGCCTTCGGCGCGTCCGCCACCTGTCCCACAACGCCGCCAAAAAAGCCAGCCTTCATCGCGGAGCGGAACATCCATTCCAAGCCCTCCGCCTGGCGTTCTTCGCCAATGCCGCCCCGGTGGAAGCCCAGGATCTCGTCAATTCCGGACATGCCCCGGGCGGCGGACATGTTGGATTCATACAGCAGCACCGGGATGTAATAATGGTGGTCGTTCAGGGCGGTCATATAGCCCAGGACGGGGTTGATCTGCCCGTTATCGTCCCGATATTCGGTATAGGAGGGTTCAAAGCTCAGACTTTGCTGCTTCCCGGATTCAATCTGGTACGCGGCGAAGATCCCCGCCTTTGCCCTGGGGGATGAGGAGAGGCTGCCTGTTTGGACTCTGGCGATGTTCTCGTTCCCGCCCACATCCCAGTCAGAGGTATGGTGCAGGGGATCCGTGTTCTGGCTATTACCGATGCCAACAGGGTGCTGCTGGGCGTATTTCCGGGTTTCATAATGCACCACATCGTCCATGACCTGAGCGATCAGATTGGTGGAGGCGCTGGTATCGTCCCATGCGAATACATAGCTGCCCGAACCCATCGCGCCCTTGGGCAGGGTCTGGCCATACAATTCATCCGTGTATAGGATCAGGTTCGGGTCCCATTCCCGCCCCACAACATACATGGCGACATAGTCGGATACGTCAGTCAGATAGCCCTGGGAGCGCTTGTTGCCATGAACCGCGTCAAGGATCAGGCGGCTCTGTCTACGGAATTGCTGCACCATTTTCCCGCTTACCATGTCCGTCATCTGAGAGAAGCTTTCCTTGGAAAGCTCGATTCCCTGAATCAGGTATAGCGGCTCCCCCTCACGGTTCAGGTCGGAAAGGGCCCGATAAAACGCCGGTGGCATCAGGCAGTGGACGCTGACGGTGTTGGCATTCATCTGACGGATCTGGGTCAGCCAGCGCAGGTAGGTGTGGTAATCCTCCTCTGTCTGGGTTTCATCCAGCTCTGTTCCGCAGACCACAAACTGCTCCCAGACGCCGTCGGACAGATGCTCAAAGCTTTTTTCATTTGTGCGGAACTGGTAAGTGGTTCTCAAAGGGGGGAGCAGATAAAAGGACAGATCCGTGTATCGGTAGAGCTGATAGTAGACCATCCCCAGGAGCACCAATGCCACAACGGCAGAAAGAAGGGCTTTTTTTCCGCTTTTCAGAAAAACGTGTACTGTTCTGTCAGTTTCATCCATGCTCTTGCCCTCAATTCACACAATTTACGTATAAACGGTTCAGATTATCATCCAAATAGCGAACCCGCCGAAGCAAAAAATCCCGCAGCTGCGCCTGGGCCTGCTCATAGCTGCCGCTGTCCCGGTCGCCGGTGAGCATATTCATCGCAAAGATGCGGCCCCAGCGCTGATTGTTCCGTGCAATGGCGTCCCCCAGGTACTGCTCCGTCTCATCCAGATACCGCAGCATATTTTCCTCTGAAAGGACACTCTGGCGCAGCTGCTGCCATGTTTCCACGACCGCATCCACGAACACTCTGTCCCTGGTCATTTGGGAAAACCAGTTGTTATCGGCAATCACGAGGCCGTCCTCCGGATCGGTTTCCTGCTGCACATAGTTGTTATAGGCGTTGTTGAAGTCCCATACCGGCCCCATCAGCAGCTTCCCATTCACATCCTTACAGACATAGGTGGAGTAGAAGCCACTGTCGATATTCATGGAGAGTTCGGCAAGCAGGTAATACTGCGCGAAGGAGTCCAGGTCAATGTATCTTCGGTACCCCTTTTCCTCGTCTGTAAAAAAGTCGGCGTACAGTGCCCGTTCAAAGGTGCTGATGTCGTTCTCGATATACCGGAATTGGGCGGCGGTGATGTCCTTGGTGTTGGGGGACACCACGAAAAAGGGAACCTGCACCGTGCCCGAGCGAAGGCCGAAGGTGTTGAGCCAATCCGTATCCGTATCGATACCGGCGGGGCCGGGCTCCCGGAGCTTTTCGCCGACGAGCTGTGTATAGACGCGGCTTTCCCAGGTGCGGTTGCGCTGGAGCAGATACGACGTTTCGCCGGAGGCCAGCGCGGTTTCGGAAAGGTTGATCCTGGTTTCGGTGATGCGGGGGGCTTCTATCAGCAGATACAATCCCATATATTCCCCGTTCAGATACACCTCGCAATAGCGGGTGTCCGGGGCGTAGAACATAATGCTTCTGGCCAGGCTGTAGGAGAAAGCGTTCCGCATCAGGGATTTGTCCAGATATGGGCCGTTGAGCACCCAGTCGTGACCTGCTGCCATGCCCAGAACGGACACATCCAACTTTTTCCCGTTTTCTTCGCTGTAGAATTCCAGGCCATAGCTTTTCTTTTCAAATCTGGCAGAGGACTGTCCCCGGGAATGGATGGTGGAGCTGATGCACAGCTCCGGGAGGTTTTCGACGCAATTGCCTCCCTCCGGACTGTTGTATACATACAGCCGGCTTTGAATGTCTATCCCATAGGGAATCTCCTGGCCATCGGTTTCAATGGCGATAATGGGCAGGTTTGTCTCAAAAACAAGGTCATAGGAGGCGGACGGCGCGGGCTGTGACGGCTCCTGCTTTTCTTCCTGCTCCCGGACAGAATGGGTGGACTGCCAATGGCTCTGGAAGCCCATCAGCCCCAGAACCAGCAGGCTTATCACCACGCAGGCCAGGATCATTTTGATTTTATTCCCCAAATCGATCGCCCCTTAACGGCTGATGTCGTCGGTCTGCTGCACCAGGTCCGCGCTTTCCACACCGTCCAGCCGCACCAGCTCCTCGCAGACGGAGCAGCCATGGCGGGCGACGCTGCGCTTGACGCTTCCCGCACTGATTTCATAGATCAAATCGCCTCTGGAGCCGGACAGGTTTTCCGCCTTTAATCTGGCGCTGTGGCGATAGAAGCTGTCGATGGCGTTTTTCACTCTGGCATGTGCTTCAGCGGAAGCACGGACAACCAGCAGATACCTGCCCTCGTCCCGCACCTGGCCGCAAAGCACCAGAAAAATCAGCAGCACCACCGAGCCGACCAGCGCCTGGGCATACATGGACACGCCGCAGGCCACACCCACAGCAATGCACCAGAAAATGTAGGTGGCATCCCGCACATCCTTAACGGCGGTACGGAACCGGATGATGGACAACGCGCCCACCATGCCCAGAGAAAGGGCAACGTTGTTGGAGATGACGTTCATGATGATGGTGGTTACCAGCGTCATCATCCCAAGGGACACCATGAATTTCTTGCTGAAAGCCGTGCCGGAATAGGTCAGCCGATAGCTTAGGAAAATGATGCAGCTAACCAGCAGGGCAGCCACGGAGTTGAGAAGCAGAACGGTCATGCTGCTGACCGTGGCAGCTTCGGATAAGGTAGAGATGATCGTGTTCCAGAACATATTATTTCCTCCGGTTTCTCAGAATGTGCTTGCTGTGTTTCGTGTTCTGCTGTGTGGAAAGGAATTGCCCGCCCCTGAGCATATCAGAGCCACAGTCTGGCATTGGCGTATTTGCTGTTGGCAACCGGAAGGCTGTCCAGATTTCCCAGAGCGGTCTGCACAAAGCCGGGCAGAAAATGGTTGTACTTTACCTCGAGAATTCCGGTGTCCGGCGGGGTGACGGGCGCGAAGCAGGCCTGCGGGTCAATCAATCCTCTGGGGTTAAAGCAGGCACGTACATGGAAGTCGTAGGTGATCCGCACATCATTCAGCCTGTGCATGTGCACAATGCGCTGATACACCACCGTCACCCTGGGCAGATACACCTGGGACTTCATCCGGGCATACAACTCCTTGGCCAGACCTTCCGGCCTTTCCAGCAGGCAATCGTACCGGCCCGCAATGAGCTGTTCGGCCTCCCGGATACCTAAGGGGATGGAATATTTCCGGCTGTCGGTGCCGGTCTTGCACTTATATTCCAGCTTAAAATCCTCTGCGTGGGCGTCATAGCAGCGCAGCCGGATTTTCTGCTTGCAGCGAAGACCGGAGAGCACGTCCCATAAATCGTCGTCCCGGGCAGAATCAAAATAAAGGGAACGTATCTCGTAGCCCTGCCGCTGGGGGTCGTGAGGATCCGGCAGCAGCACCGCCTCGAGCATGGGCCTGAGCCGGAAATAATCCGTCAGGCTGAGGACGTATTTTTTCTCATTTCTCAACACTTCTTCCATGGAATCACTCCGTCAGGCTCTTGATTTTTCCGATGAAATACGAGGATTCCAGCACTCCCGTATAATCGCAGACGATCACCTGGGAGAAATTGTATTTTTGATACAAGTCCAGAACGCCCTCCTTGCCGCCGGTGTAATCTCTGGGGTCGATCACCACCAGCCTGGAGGCATTTTCCCCTATCCAGGTGCTCAAAGCGTTGCAATAGGAATCCCCCACCAGAAGCACCGACGGCCCCTGGGGATCGGCTCCTTCGATTTCCATCCAGGAAAAGGAGCGGCTGCCAAAGCTGTAGTAGCCTTGACGGGACAGGTCCAGGATAGGCTCCATGGATACGGTCAGTGCACCGGATTCATCGTATCGGTGATTTTCAACCAAAAGGGTCTCGTGCTCTCTGGGGAAATAGCAGACCAGCGCATCTCTGTGCTGCTTCAGACTTTCTGTCTGATGCTGGGCGTACAGATATCCCAGGAAAGGATCGCCGCTTTGCTCCTCATAATGCTCTATCCCGGTGAAATCCTGCTCCAGGGTGTCGAAAATCGCTTTCGCGCCGAGATACGCGCCAAAATGCGTCCAGTGGTGATCCGTGCGGAAAAAGATTTTGTCCAAATCGCCGCCGGCTGCTTGCAGAGCGGAATAAGCATCCACCGTATAGACCATGGGGTCCAACATGGCGTAGACCTCCTCAATGGTCGCCTTCTGGTCATCGCTCAGCGCGGCCACCTGAGACTCCTCAAAGGCAATGCGGGACGGAACCAGCATATTCACCTTGATCACATAGTCCGGGAACAGGTCGAAAAACGCCCCCACAGTATCCGCATAGTAGCTCAGTTTCTTCTCACTGCGATGAAAGGTTGAGAGAATCCGGTCGCTGAGTATGACCACATTGCTTTCGGTATCCCCCGCCGATTCGTCAACTGTCTGACCGGGATCTTGGGTCTGCGGTTCGTTCGTGACCGCTTCCTGCGTCCTTTGACTGACGGGCCCGGAGGTATCGGAAGGTGCATTCAGCGCACCGGTGCTCTTGACAATCTTCAGCTCCATCTGCTTTTCCACGGAGCCCTCCATTGTCTGAGCAGCGCTGATAAAAACGTCTCTGGCGTATACATGGTCGTTCAGGAAGCTTTCAAATGCCTTTGAAAAGCTGCCGGAAAACCAGTCCGTCCGATTCGCCGTGGGCTGGGAGGCCAGCGTTCTGTTTTCTGCCACGGATTCCGTGGCGGTATCCCAGAAGCAATACAGTACCGCGCCAAACATTGCGGCGATAAGCAGCACGAATGCGAGGATAGTGATGATTGGCTTTTTCATATGGTTACTCCTCCTCTCTCAGAAACGGAAGTAGAGGAATGGATTGTAGGTCTGATACACGATCAGGGTAAAACAGACGGCAAGCAGCAGAAGCATCCATGCCGTCCGCAGCACCGGCTCCAAACCTCTGCCGCCGACCAGACGCTTTGCCAGTCTGGCGGGAAGGGGAGTGGCACC
Organism: Faecousia sp.; assembly: GCA_034104845.1. Classification (GTDB taxonomy): domain Bacteria; phylum Bacillota; class Clostridia; order Oscillospirales; family Oscillospiraceae; genus Faecousia. The sequence continues at coordinate 10,563 of JAXECZ010000095.1, forward strand.
GATGACCATGGCGGGAATCAGGTAGTAGATGCCGCTCACACTGGACAGCTGCATCAGCGTCATTTCGGTGGCAATGCCGCCCAGACCAAGCATGGCCCTCAGGCATGTGAGCATCTGGGAAAAATCGGTATAATAAAAGATGACCCAGCCAAACACCGTAATCAGCAGCAGAAGAAGATTGCTGGCAAAGGGAAGCTTTCCCATCTCAATACCGTTTCTGCGGAGGCATTTCTCGCAGATCAGAAGCACCGCGTAGTACAGACCCCAAAGCATAAAATTCCAGCTTGCCCCGTGCCACAATCCGGTGAGAACCCAGACAAGGAGAATATTGAACCACATATGCCGCCGGTTTCCACCCAGGGGGATGTAGACATAATCCCTGAAAAAGCTGCCCAGGGAGATGTGCCAGCGCCGCCAGAATTCCGTGACCGAGCGGGACATATACGGATAGTTGAAATTCTCCTGAAAATGGAAGCCGAACATCCGCCCCAGGCCAATGGCCATATCGGAATAGCCGGAGAAGTCAAAATAAATCTGCAGGGTGAACATCAAAGCGCCGATCCATGCGCTGTCTGCCGTAAGCGTACCAATCTGCTCCGTCAGCAGCGTGGATGCCACCTTGCCCGCATAATTCGCGAAGATCACCTTTTTCCCAAGACCCACCGCAAAGCGAAAGGCACCCTCCGCAAAATCCTGCATGGTCTCACGGCGGTTCCCAATTTCATACTCCACATCCCGGTACCGGACGATGGGTCCGGCAATCAGCTGGGGGAACAGGGCAATGTACAGCAGCACACGGAAAGGATTCTTCTGCGGGGTGACCTCCCCACGGCTGACATCCACCACATAGGTTATCGCCTGGAAGGTGAAGAAAGATATGCCGATGGGCATGCCGAAGGGGAAGCTGGGCGGCACAATGGTAATCTGCAGCATGGCCAGCAAGGAAGCGATGCTGTCGGACAAAAAATTGTAGTATTTAAACAGAAACAGCAGCGCAAGATTCATGACAATTGTGACGGCCAGCAGCACCCGCTTCCACGCTCCGCCGGCGGCGGCCAGCAGAAGTCCGGCAAGGTAATCCAGGACTGCCAGCGCAACCATGGCGAAGACCCAGACCGGCTCTCCCCAGGCATAGAACACCAGGCTCGCGATCAGCAGAACCGCATTGCGGATGCGCCTGTTTGGGAAGAGGTAGTAAAGAAATAAGGTAACAGGCAGAAACAGCCCCAGAAAAAGGATACTGGAAAAAACCATATGGCTCCTTTCTTTCAGCGCTCTATCCCGGAGCTATCCGGCAGCGCTTTGTCCTCAGCCAACTCCCGCACACTGACGGTTTCGGTGTTGTCCCGCCTGGTGATGGGCAGACAGTCCGCTCCCGTCCAAAGGAAGCAGGATGCCGCTTCCAGTCCCTCCAGCGCATGAGGCTGCAGCAGTGTCCCACCGGAGCGGAAAACGACCTCTGTCAGGCATGATTTGTAAAATGCGTTCTCCCGTACCATGGTAACAGACGACGGAACCTCAAAGAATTTGAGCCCGCCGCAGCCGTAGAAAAGGCTGGTGGGAATCACCTTGACGCTGGAGGGCAGGGAGAATTCCCGAAGAGCGGTACAGTTTTGGAAACAGTGGGTGCCAAACGCTTCCAGCCGGGGTTCGTTTTCAAATTCCAATTGGTGAAGAGCCGTGCAGCCGTGAAAAGCCGCGGCCCCGATCCTTGCCACGGTCTGCGGAATCCGCAAGGTCAGAAGTGCGGTACAGCCGGCGAAAGCGAATTGTCCAATATCCCGGAGAACATCGGGCAGCACGATCTCTTTCAGCGCGGTGCAGCCGTAAAATGCGTAATTCCCGATTTGTTTCAGTGTATAGGGAAGATGCACGCGGGTCAGAGAGGTGCAGCCGTAGAAATAGCTTTCAGGCAGCTCCGTCAGTCCCTCCGGAAGATACACGGACCGGATCTCGGTGTCGTTCCGGAAAGAGGACCTGGGATAAAGCTCCATCTCTTCCGGAGTCAAAAATACCACATCTTCTTCTCCCGACCGGATAGGGTATACCGTATCCCTGTTTGAAATCCAGGCTGACCCAGGTTCGGATTGGCTGACATTGGTCATCACATCGTTCATAGAAGTTCCTCCCCCTCCGGGTGCATCAGTAGCATTCTCCGGAGAGCCTGATGTAGTCATCATAGCAAACCGTCTCGCCGCCTCGCTCGCAGCTGACAAAGCCAAAAATTCTGGCGCTTTCACAAAGATAAATGTTATCCTGGGCAATCAGAGATTTGATTTGAGATGCCCGGCCAATCTGGCAGGCTCTTCCCACGTAAACCGAATACTGGGAGAAAACGTTTCCGCCCACAAACACATTCTCCTCCATCACTATGGTGCCGTCGGAAACCAGATTCCCGAGGATGCAGACTCCGGCGCAAACATGGATGTCTCCGTTGGCTTTCACACTTCCCAGGATCACCGCATCCTTTTCGATCATCAGCTTTCCTGTGGAAATGACATCGGTGTCCAAGGCTTTCTGCGTTTCGATTTTCGATGTCCGGGTCACACCCATGGCTTTTTTCTCTGCATGGGGCGCACGGAAAGAGGGCTCTGTATCAAGGCCAATGCAGATTACCGGCGCGTAAAGCCGCAGAAAGCGGCACTGTACGCCGAGCCGCAGAAAATTGGCGCTGGAAGCGGAAATGCCCAGGCTGCAGCCCTGTCCGCAGATCAGTTCCTTTTCCCCATCTGCCCAGCGCACAATTTCCGTATGCGCTCCCAAGGAAACGCTGTCCAGGCCGCAAACGGAGCGAATAGACGAGCTTTCATAAAACACGGCAGAGCTCCGGCAGTAAACCTCTGACAGAAAGAGCCTGGGCCGGGTATCCGTAAACGGACTCTCCAGCAGGGTGATGCCGTCCACCGAATCCTCCGTGAAAGGCGGTGTGATCAGCTTATTCTCTCTGGAGAGGGTGATTTGACCGCCTCCATCGTAGTCTTGCAGCGCTGCCTCCATTTTGGAACGAAAGGATTTGGCGAAAAATCTTGGATCCCGGGCGTTGTTGCTCCGAATATTCAGCCGGACCGGTTCCCCCTTTCCGTAAGAATACCCCGCAACCAGAAAGGGAAGAAGCAATATAACGAGGAAAAGGAGGGTGACGATGTAAATAACACTCATTTGTGTACGGCCTCCTCCCGCTGGCTGGCTTCCGGGGACTTGGAATTTCCTGCAAAGCGGTCCGTTTTTGCCCAGGTCACGGATCGCCTGGTAAGCCGGTCCACAACCGCGTCCAAAAAGCCCATGCTGATATGCCACATATAGAAATAGAAGCTGAAGCAGAGCATGGGAAGCGCCAGAATTTCCCTGGTCAGTCCGTCGATAATGGAACCGGCAGCAATTTCGTAGAAGGGAGCAAAATTTCCCCAGGAATTATAGACGCCGACAAACAGCAGGATAAACCAGCCGGAGATCAATTCCATTTCTCCCAGGAAAAACAGAAGCAGGCAGTCGATGTGCGCCAGCCCCAAAAGAAATGGTATGAAATAGACCAGAAGAAGCATGATTGCATCCAGACGCTGCACGGGGGACAGATGCTTGGTAAACAGGACCCGCCAGAAATTTTTCATCATCACCTCGTTGTGGCCTCTTGACCACCGGCGAATCTGCTTGGCGCGGACAGCCCAGGTTTCCGGCGCTTCCTCGTAGCATTCCGCAGAGTTGTCGTATACCACACACCAGCCATTGGTGTACAGCCGATAGGTCAGCTCCGTGTCCTCCGCAAGGATTTTGGTATCGAACCCATTGCTTTCCAGAAGAATGCTTTTTCGGAAGCCACCCACGGTGCCGCCATACTGGGGAATCAGGTGGAGATTGTACCGGGCCTGCTGGTCCACCTGATAGCCGCCCACCCGTTCCAGATTCAGCAGTGCGGTCAGCAGATTGGCATTGGCATTGACCGGGATCACCCGCCCCATCACAGCGCCCACCTGAGGGTCGATGAAAGGCGCGGCAATTTTCTTCAAAAGATTCCGGGAGGGACGGTAGTCCGCGTCAAATACCAGAATGATCTCACCGGAGGAGATGGCAATTGCGTCGTTCAGCGCGGCAGGCTTTCCCCGGGGGATATCGTCGCCCAGGCGGTGCAGGGGACGAATGAAAGGATATTCCGCGTGGTACGCATCCAGCATCTCCCCTGTCCGGTCCTCGGAGTGGTCATTGATGGGAATGATCTCCAGCTTGTCGAAGTCGTAGTCGCATTTGAGCAGACTCTCCAGCACATTCTTCAGGACAGCTTCCTCGTTGTGCATGGGAATCATCACCGTGATGTGGGGCATCTCGCTGTCGATCACATCCCGGTAAGAAACCATCTGCTTCTGGTACAGCCGATTATGGGTGAACAGCATATGGCGAAGACCGTAGACCATCATCAGGATGATGACGATCACAAAGTAAGCCTTCAGAATAAAAACAATCAGACCCAGCCCCATTTTCCCCTCCATTCCGGCTTCTGCATGGTTTCGCTGACCCGCTTTGCAACAAAGCTGAAAATAAGGACCATACGAATAAAATCAAACAGAACGCCCAGCGAAAAATACAGGCTCGCCATATATAAGTAGGAGAACCTTGCCAACACATACAGATAAAAAACATACCGCAGCCCACAGACCAGAATATCCAGCAGACTGCACACAATAACGGCCAGATATTTCAGGCAGAACGCCGTAGGGATCAGCGACAGGGCTATCCCCAGAAGTGTGGGCAAAATCACACAGAGGGAAGCCTGCTGCAGCATATATAAACTTGAAAACTGACTGAGGGTATACGGAAACCGTTCCGGCCAGAATAGGAAGAACAGGCACGATGCCAGCAGCACATACAGCGCCATACACAGGTAGATGAATACGGAGCGAAGATTCGCATCCACCTGCCAGGATATAATGATCAGAACAAGGCTGACGATTATCACAGCCAGCACCTGGGTCCGGCTTGGGTTGTGTCCGTCCATAACCAGGGATTCCACAGGCTTAAAATGGGGGAATAGTTCATGAACCTGGGTTCCAACCTCCACGTCCAGCGCCTGGGAGAGGATCGATCCTGCCCAGTTACAGATCCAGTGACTGATAAGAGGAAAAGCAATCAGCATAATCAGCGCGATGGGCACCACGCAAGTCAACAGGAAAAGAGCGGTTTCCTTTCCATTTGGCGCAAAATGTCTGTATTCACGGATATAATAGATTCTCTTTTTGGATTCCGTTGTATTGATCATACAATAACCTCGCTGCATTTCCGCTGCGGCATCCTGAGGACCGAAGCTTCCGGGCACACCCCTTTTGCTTCTCCCGCCTGAACCCGGCGCCGCAGAATCGATTCCCAATACCGGTGCTTCTGTGCGCCGTCACAGGGTATGCTTTTATGGTATGCTGTTCAAATTCGATTTGTTCCCAGCGGACAGTAAAAATGGAAATGCTCGTTTCTATTTTCATATTTTACATAAAATCAATGATATAGGGATGTATATGTTTGATTTTACTAATATTTACTCTCTGTGTCAACAGACAATCTGTTTTGCCATGTACAAATACTTTCTATCGAAAACGTTTGCCTTCATTCAATATCACGAAAATGTACCACCGGAATGGCTTTTTTGGCTTGATCGACGGTAAAAACGACCATTTTCCAGGGTAACGTCCGTTCCGGAATGTATAAATCCGAATCCAGCACCCACGCTGCGTAATGATATGTATAAAACGCAGTCTTGTTGTACTTTTCTTCGGCCGCCCTGCATTCTTTTCATTTTTCTTCTTCACTTATTTTGGATAGAAAACGACCCCCAAATGCTAGATTTTGTCTAACATTTGGGGGTCATATCACTCGGCCAAGTGACGGTTTCTATTTGCTTAACTAGAAATCCTTACTCGAGCTAACCGCTTATCGGCAGTGCTCTTTTCATGCTCATTATACCACAGATTGTGTGGTTGTCAAGGGAATTACAGCACCTCGAACTTATAGCCAACGCCCCAGACAGTTTTCAGGTTCCAGCTGTCGCTGACACCCTCCAGCTTTTCCCGCAGGCGCTTCACATGGACATCCACGGTGCGGGAGTCGCCGAAGTAGTCGAAGCCCCACACCTCATCCAACAGCTGATTTCTGGTATACACCCGGTTGGGGGAGGAGGCAAGATAGAACAGCAGCTCCATCTCCTTGGGGGGCGTATCCACCTTTTTGCCGTCCACGGTGAGCTCAAAGGCGTCCATGTCGATGATCAGCTTGTCGAACACCAGCCGGCGAGCCTTCTTTTCCGTGGTCACTCCGGAGGAACGCCGGAGCACCGCCTCAATCCGGGCCAGCACCTCTTTCATTTCAAAGGGCTTTGTGATGTAGTCGTCGGCACCGCTTTTCAGGCCGCTGACCTTATCATCGGTTTCTCCCTTGGCGGTGAGCATGATAATGGGGGTCTGAGCCTCGGCGCGAATGGCCCGGCAGACGGACCAGCCGTCCATCACCGGCATCATCACGTCCAGAAGCACCAGATCCGGCTTAATGGCCCGATATTTTGCCAGTCCCTGACCGCCGTCCGCCGCCCAGGTGACGGCATAGCCCTCTTTTTCCAGATACATCTGCAGCAGCTCCGCAATATTGCGGTCATCCTCTACAATCAAAACCGATACAGCCATGATGAAATACCCTCCGTTTTTCCGGAACCGTCAAAAGTCCCTTTTCTTTCCGTATGCCACCATTATATCCGGTTTTTTCGAATTTGAATGAATAATTTGTAAAGGATTTCAACTGGAAATGTTAACAAGTTCTCTCTTCCGATTCCTCCAGGCGGCGCTCCAGGGTACGGGCGCTGAGGGAGGTCAGATACACCCGCGGCAGACCGTATTCCGCGGTAAGCAAAAAGGACTTGGGCAGATCGTCGCAGGGCACCACCTGTCCCTCCTTTTCCGCAGCCTCCAGAAATTCCCGGGTGCGCTTGGAGGTGGTGGTGTTGTCCAAATCAAAAATGCCAATGAGGCTGCTCTCCCGCACAGCCATGTCATTGCCAATGGATAAATACATGGATTTTCCTCTTATTTCAGCTTTTTCCACTCCGCTACGGCCATTTGGTCGCAGCGGTTATTTTTTGGGTTCTCGGCGTGGCCCTTGACCCAGTGGCAGTGGAGCTCATGCTTTTGGGTCAGGTTCAGCAGCTGCTCCCACAGGTCCGGGTTCAGGGCGGGTTTTTTGTCGCTTTTCACCCAGCCGTGGTTTTTCCAGCCCCAGGCCCAGCCCTTTTCCAGAGCATCGATCACATACTTGGAGTCGGAATACAGCTCCACCACGCAGCTCTCCTTCAGCGCCTCCAAGCCCCGGATGACAGCGGTGAGCTCCATCCGGTTATTGGTGGTATTCTCTTCCCCGCCGGAGAGCTCCTTCTCATGGCCGCCCCATTCCAGGATGCAGCCCCAGCCCCCCGGACCGGGGTTGCCGGAGCAAGCCCCGTCGGTGTAGAGGGTTACGGTTTTCATGTCTCCGGATTCTCCAAGGTCTCGGTCTGTGCTTCCTCCTGGTCGCTGGGCACCCGCTCCAGGGACACCAGCTTGTTCCCCTCGGGCAGGCGCATGATGATCACGCCCATCACATCCCGCTTATACACATTGATGGAGGAGGCGCTCACCCGGATGATCACGCCGCCGTTTTCAATGAGCATCACATCATCCCCATCGTCCACCACAATGCAGCCGGCCACATTTCCGGTTTTCGGGGTAATGTTGTAGTTCTTGAGGCCCTTGCCGCCCCGGCTCTGGGGAAGCTTTTCTCCCTCGGGACCGGTACGCAGGTACTCGGGCAGCTCGGTACGCTTGCCGTAACCGTTTTCGGTGACAGTGAGCAGGGTCTTGCCCTCCTCCCATTTCTGCGCGCCTACCACAAAGTCGCCCTCATTCAGCGTGATGCCCTTGACGCCGGAGGCATCCCGGCCCATGCAGCGCACATCGTTTTCATTAAAGCAGATGGCCATTCCCTGTGCCGTGGCCAGGATGATGTTATCATTGCCATTGGTGCGGATCACGTTGATGAGGTGATCGTCCTCGTCCAGGGTAATGGCACGGATGCCGGTGCGCCGGTTGGTTTTCAGGGCTACGAAGGGCAGCCGCTTTACGATACCCTTCCTCGTAGCCATGACCAAAAATTCATTGTCGTCAAATTCTCTGGTCACCACCATGGCGGTAACAGTCTCACCGGGCTCCAGGGGCAGCACATTCACCATGGCGGTACCCCGGGCGGTGCGTCCTGCCTCGGGAATCTGATAGCCCTTGCGGTGGTGAACCTTGCCAATGTCGGTAAAGAAGAGAATATGATCGTGGGTGGAGGCGATGTTCAGGGACTTCACATAGTCCTCCTCCTTCAAATTCTGGGCATTCACGCCCCGTCCGCCCCGGCTCTGGGTGCGGTAGGTATCCACGGGCATCCGCTTCACATAGCCGTGGTTGGAAAGGGTAAAGGCGCAGACCTCTTCCTCAATCAGATCCTCAATATCAATTTCATCCTCGATTTCCTGAATTTCGGTTTTCCGCTTGTCGCCGAATTTATCCCGGATGCCAATGAGCTCCTCCCGCAAAACCCCTTTCATCTTCACGGGATCCGCCAGCAGCTCCTGGTAATAGGCAATTTTCTGCTCCAGCTCCTTGTATTCCGCCTCCAGCTTCTCCCGGTTCAGACCCTGCAGGGCAATAAGCCGCATGTCGCAGATGGCCTGGGCCTGGACATCATCCAGACTGAACCGCTCCATGAGGCGCTGTTTGGCGTTGTCGTAGGAGGTGCGGATGATGTGGATGACCTCGTCAATGTTATCCTGGGCAATGAGCAGACCCTCCAACAGGTGGGCCCGCTCCTGGGCCTTGCGAAGATCATACTGGGTTCTGCGGGTCAAAACGTCGATCTGATGGGTCAGGTACTCATCCAGAATCTGCCGCAGGGACAGGATCTTCGGCTGTTTCTGATCATCCACCAGGGCCAGCATAATAATGCTGAAATTGGACTGCAGGGCCGTCTGCTTAAAGAGGTTGTTTAACACAACCTGGCCATTGGCATCCTTTTTCAGCTCGATGACGATCCGCATGCCATTCCGGTCGGTCTCATCCCGCAGGTCGCTGATACCGTCCAGGCGCTTATCCTTTACCTGCTCGGCAATGGTCTTGATCAGCTGGCGCTTGTTCACCTGGTAGGGCAGCTCTGTGACGATGATCCGCTGCCGGTCCTTGCCGAATTCCTCGAACTCGGTGCGGGCTCTCACCACCACCTTGCCCCGGCCGGTGGCGTAGGCAGCCCGGATACCGGTGCGGCCCATGATGATGCCGCCGGTGGGAAAGTCGGGACCGGTGATGTGCTCCATGAGATCGGACATGGTGCACTCCGGATCATCCAACACCGCGACGCAGGCGTTGATAACCTCCGTCAAATTATGGGGCGGGATGTTGGTGGCCATGCCAACGGCGATACCGGAGGAACCATTCACCAGCAGGTTGGGGAAGCGGGAGGGCAGAACCCGGGGCTCCTTGCGGCTTTCGTCGAAGTTGGGATCCCAGTTCACAGTTTCCTTTTCAATATCCCGAAGCATCTCATTGGAGAGCTTGCTCAATCTGGCTTCGGTATACCGGTAAGCTGCGGGGGGATCGCCATCCACGGAGCCGAAGTTGCCGTGGCCGTCCACCAGCATATAGCGCATGGAAAAATTCTGGGCCAGCCGAACCATGGCGTCGTACACGGAAGCGTCGCCATGGGGATGGTATTTACCCAGCACATCACCCACGCAGGTGGCGCTCTTTTTAAAGGGCTTGTCCGAGGTCAGACCGCTTTCATACATGGTGTAGAGAATCCGCCGGTGCACCGGCTTCAAACCGTCCCGCACATCCGGCAGGGCACGGCCCACGATGACGCTCATGGCGTATTCAATATAGGACTTCTCCATTTCGTCCACCAGCTTGGACTCGGTGATCACCTGGTCGGGAAAGGCGATATCCTCGGGCTTATAGCTTCTGTTGTGTGCCATTTACCGTCACCTCCTTAAATATCAATGTTCACGGCGTAGCGGGCATTCCGCTCGATCCATTCTTTTCTGGGTTCCACCTGTTCCCCCATGAGCACGTTGAAGATTTCATCCGCCCGCATAGCATCGTCCAGAGTGATTCTTCTCAGGCTCCGCTTCTCCGGATCCATGGTGGTCTCCCACAGCTCGTGGGGATCCATCTCACCTAAGCCCTTGTATCGGGCAATATCCACCTTGGCTCCGGGGTTGTCGCTTCGCATTTCGGCGGAGACCTTGTCCCGCTGCTCGTCGGAGTAGGCGACCTTTGTGGTCTTTCCCCGTGTAAGCTTGTAAAGAGGCGGCACGGCGGAGTAGACGTAGCCGTTTTCAATCAGGGGCCGCATATAGCGGAAGAAGAAAGTCAGCAGCAGTGTGCGGATATGGGCGCCGTCCACGTCCGCATCCGCCATGATGATGATTTTGTGATAACGGAGCTTATTCAGGTCGAATTCCTCGCCAATGCCCGCACCAAGAGCTACGATCAGGGGGTACAGCTTGTCGTTGCCGTAGATTTTGTCCGCCCGTGCCTTTTCCACGTTGAGCATCTTGCCCCACATGGCCAGAATGGCCTGGAACCGGGAATCCCGTCCCTGAATGGCGGAACCGGCTGCGGAGTCACCCTCCACGATGTAGATTTCGCACAGCTCGGGATTGCGCTCGTTGCAGTCCTGCAGCTTATCCGGCATCTGTCCCGATTCCAGTCCGGTTTTCCGGCGGATGGTCTCCCGGGCTTTTCTTGCGGCCTCTCTGGCGCGATTTGCCATCATGGCCTTTTCCAGAATCACCTTCGCCACCTGGGGATGCTCCTCCAGGTAGATGCCCAGCTGCTCGGTGACCAGCTGATCCACCAGCGCCCGGATGTAGGCGTTGCCCAGCTTGGCCTTGGTCTGGCCCTCGAACTGGGCGTCGGTGAGCTTCACGGAGATGATGGCGGTGATGCCCTCCCGGCAATCTTCACCACTTACCTTGTCGTCGCCCTTGATAATGCCGTTTTTCTCACCGTAGGCGTTAAGGGCACGAGTCAGGGCTGTCTTGAAGCCGGTTTCGTGCATACCGCCCTCGGGGGTTCGGACATCATTGGCAAAGGACATCATGAATTCGTTATAGCCGTCGTTGTATTGGAAGGCAACCTCGGCGGAGGCGTCCCCCTTACTGCCGGCCATGTAGATGACCTCCTCGTGGACGGGGGTTTTGTTCCGGTTGGCCCAGGAGACGAATTCCCGGATGCCTCCCTCGAAGCACATGGTATCCTGCTTTTTCTCCTCGGTGCGGTCATCGGTGATGGTGATGGTGAGACCGGCATTCAGAAATGCTTCCTCCCGCATCCGCTCATGGAGGATTTCGTAGTCGTAAACCAGGCTGTCGAACATCTCCGGATCCGGCTGGAAGGTGACCTCGGTGCCGGTGTGATCGGTTTTGCCCACGATTTTCATTTCCTGGGTGATGGCACCACGGGCGAATTTCATCTCGTAGATATTGCCGTTTTTGTGGACCCGCACCCGGAGCCACTCCGACAGGGCGTTGACCACGGAAGCGCCCACGCCGTGCAGACCGCCGGAGACCTTATAGCCGCCGCCGCCGAATTTGCCGCCGGCATGGAGCACGGTATAAACCACTTCCAGCGCGGGCCGTCCGGTCTGGGCCTGGATATCCACGGGAATGCCACGACCATCGTCGGTAACGGTGATAGAGTCCCCGGGGTTGATGGTAACGGTAATGTGCTTACAGTAGCCCGCCAGAGCCTCGTCAATGGCGTTGTCCACGATTTCATAGACCAGGTGATGCAGACCCGAGGAAGAGGTGGAGCCGATATACATACCCGGCCGTTTCCGCACCGCTTCCAGACCCTCCAGAACCTGAATCTGCTCCGCGCCGTATTCTTGTGTCACTTTTTCTTCAGACATATAATTCCTCCAGAAAGGTTATGGGTTTAAATGAGCTGTCCGTTTTGGATTTCCATGGTTTTGCCCAATTTGGTAAACCGGCCGGGTTCGCAGCAGGTGATGAACACCTGGCCGGAGACAATTTTATTCAGCACAAAATCCTGCCTTCCGGCGTCCAGTTCACTGAGCACGTCGTCCAGCAGCAGCACCGGCTCCTCTCCCCACTCCCGCTTCATCAGCTCCCGCTGAGCAAGCTTTAAGCTGATGGCGGCGGTGCGGGTCTGCCCCTGGGAACCAAAGGACTTTAAATTGATGCCGGAAAGGGTGATTTCAAAATCATCCTTGTGGGGCCCCGTGAGGCACTGGCCGGTTTCCAGCTCCGCCCGGTAATGCCGGTTTAGATGTTCCGTTAATTCTTCAGTCAGCTGGGAAACCGGGACAAAGGGATCCAAAATGTTGGAAACCGTCTGATATTCCAGCCGGAATTCTTCCTTGCCTCCCGTAAAGCTGTCGTGAAATTTGGCCGCCTCCAGCCCAAGGGCCTGGAAGAATCGGGCCCGGTAGGAGATGAGCAGTGCCCCCACCTGACAGAGCCGGGCATTGTATTCCGGCAGAATTTCCAGTACCGCTGGATGATCAAAATGATCCTTTAAAATCCGGCTTTTCTGATCCAGAATCCGGTTGTATTCCGTAAGGGCCGCGTCATAATTTGGACGAAGTTGACATAACGCATTATCCGCAAATCTTCTCCGCTGGGCTCCTCCGGCTTTCAGGATCATCAAATCCTCCGGGCAGAACAGAACCGTAGGCAGAACCCCAGCAATGTCTGAGGCGGATTTTTTTCTGGCGCCATTGCGGAAAATCTGCCGGGGACGGCAGCCGGAAAACAGCAGCCAGCGCAAATTCTGGGATCTCTCCTGGGAATATACCTTTCCCTCAATTTCTCCAAACTCGCTGCCGAAGCGGATGAGCTCACTGTTTTTCATAGCCCGAAAGCTCCTGCCGCTGCCCAGATAGGCCACAGCCTCCAACAAATTTGTCTTTCCCTGGGCGTTCTGTCCCACGATCAGATTCACCCCGGGGTCAAAGGTCAGCGTCTGCTCTTCAAAATTTCGGAAGCAGCGCAGGTACAGCTCATTCAGCTGCATGGATGGTAAAGGAATGACCCTGGAATGTGAACACATCTCCCGGGCGCAGCTTCTTGCCCCGCATGGTACAGATTTCTCCGTTGACCTTCACCTGACCGTCCTGGATAACTTCCTTGGCCTCGCCGCCGGTTTCCGTGAGGGCAGCGAATTTCATAGCTGCCTCCAGCTTGATAAACTCGGTGGAAATCACCAGAGGCAGGGATTCCTGCTTCTTTTTGACTACTACTTTCAATTCCATAACTCCTTTTTATAACCCTCATACCCACACGATAGTAACTTGTTGCAATGAAAACCAGATGTTTTTCATAGGGCGGGTGGCTTGCTCCATCCGTCGCGGAGCGCTTTTGAACCGGATTTCCCGTCGGATAATTGGCTTTTATTTTTGGGCAACTTGGCGGGAAATGCTGCTAACGCCGAGGTCATGAGCAAGCCCCTTCCCTACGGACAAGACGTGTCATTTTCCCACTTAACATCCTGCGGTAGAGGAAAATAGTAATGCCATTTAACCGTTCTTGATGCGGACGGGCAAAATCATATAGGCAAAATCATCCTTGTCGTCCACCGGTGTGAGGACGATGGGGCTGAGGCCGTTGGTCAGCTCCAAAGTGACCTCCTCCGTGGGGATGGCTCTCAGGGCGTCCGCCATGTAACGCACATTGAAACCGATTTCCAGCTCTTTTCCGTCACCGGCGTAGCTGCACCGGTCCTCCGCCGAGCCGATGGTGGTGGCAGTCCGCATTTGCATCTCCTGATTGCCAAAGACACAGCGGATGGGGCTCTTGTATTTTTCGGAGACGATCAGGCCCACCCGCTCCACACTGGACGCCAGCTCATACACGCTGGCAACCAATTTGATGGGGCAGCCCGTGGGCACCACCCGTCGCCAATCCAGAAAATCTCCCTCCAACAGCCGGCAGACCAGAACCGCGTCTCCCAGCTGGAAGAGAATGTGCTTATCTCCCAGGGTGAAGCCTGCTACGGTATCGGAATCCGAGAGAATCTTCTCCACTTCCTTTAAACCGCTGGCGGGTACCACAAAACTCAGCTCCCGTCCGGTGGGCTCCTCCGGATGGTAGGTTCTTCTGGCCAACCGGAAGCCGTCCACCGCTACGGCGGTGATGGCATCGGGAGTGACCTCGAATTTCACGCCGTTGTGGATGGGCCGGGCCTGGTTGTCCGCTACGGCAAAGATGGTGCCGGAAATCAGCTCTTTCAGCTTATTCTGGGGGATGCGGATGGCGTGACCGGTACTCACATCCGGCAGCTCCGGGTATTCCTCGGCAGATTCGGCGCTGATGGTAAAGGAGGAGTAGCCGGAACGGATGGACACTCGGTAATTCTCGTCCACCACCACGGTGACAGGCCCCTCAGGCAGACGGCGGATGATATCACTGAACAGCTTTGGGAAAACACATTCCCCCTGGTCGGACACATCGGCGCCGATTTGATAGGTAATGGCGGTTTCCATATTGTAGCCGGTAAGGGAGATGCCAGTACCGGCCCGGCAGAGGATCCCCTCAATGGCAGAAAGACTGCTCTTTTGCGCCACGGTTCGTCCGGCAATATTCAGTCCCTGCATCAGGGCATTTTTTTCACAGGTAAATCGCATAACAAACTTCCTTCTTGTCTAATTATGATAGAGATATATATCCATAGATAGGTTTCTGTAGTAACAGCCGCAGTAGTAGCAACTTATGTGGAAAACTGGCGAAGGCCCTTGCGTGGCGCTGACTTTTTATCCACAGCCGGATTGTGAAGAATAACAACTTATTCACAAGAACTGTGGGAGAAAAATTCAGCCGACGTTTTTCCACAGAAAAAAATTTCACATTCCACAGCCCCTGTGGAAAAAATTATAGGCTGGAATTGATATTGGCGGTAATGTCCCTGACGTTATTCTGGATGGTGTCGTCCTTGGCTTTGAGTGCTGCCTCCACCCGTCGGATGGCATAGAGCACGGTGGTGTGATCCCGGTCAAATTCCTTGCCAATGTCGGGAAGACTGAGATTGGTCAGATTTCTGATCAGGTACATGGCAATCTGCCGGGCCTCGGCAATGTTTTTCTTTTTCAGAGTGCCCCGGAGTACGGCCTCGTCGATGGAATAGAATTTGCAAACCTGGCTGATGACCAGACCCGGAGTGGGCAGGGAGTTGCCCTCGGTTTTGAAGGAGTCCTCAATCACACGGGAGACGTTGGCCAGATCCAGGGTCATATTGTCTAAATCCCGGTAAGCCAGCAGTTTTTTCACAATGCCCTCGATCTGCCGCACGTTGTTGGTGACATTGATGGCGATGTAATTGCACACATCGTCGGAGAGCTCCAGCCCCAGGCTTCTGGCCTTATTCTTCAGAATGGCCATTCGGGTCTCATAGTCCGGCGGCTGTACGTCCGCCAGCAGGCCCCACTCGAACCGGGTGCGGAGCCGGTCTTCCAGGGTGAGCATGTCGCTGGGCTTCCGGTCAGAGGTCATAACGATCTGCTTATGCTCCTCATAGAGCTTGTTGAAGGTATGGAAGAATTCCTCCTGAGTGGATTCCTTGCCGGCAATGAACTGAATATCATCAATCAAAAACAAGTCACTTTCCCGGTATTTACTGCGAAATTCCACATTTTTACCGCTGGCAATGGCGGAAATCAGCTCGTTGGTGAATTCGTCTCCCTTGATGTAGACGATGTTGGCCTCTGGGTTCTGCCGCCGGATACCGTTGGCGATGGCGTAGAGCAGATGAGTCTTGCCCACGCCGGAGGGGCCGTAGATGAAAAGAGGGTTATACACCTGGCCGGGATTTTTGGACACGGCGATGGAGGCACTGTGGGCAAATCGATTAGAGGGACCCACCACGAAATTATCAAAGGTAAACTGGGGATTAAAATCCATGGAGGAAATGGTCTTTCCCTTGTTGCGGAAGGAGTCCCGTTCCTTGTCGCCGAATACCAAAAGCTTGGCATCGGAATTGAAGACCTCTTTCAGCGCGTCCTCCACAAAGCCTGTACATCGGCGACGAATGATGTCCCGGCGGAAATCGGAGGGGGAGTAGAGAATCAGATTGTTTTCATTCAGCTCTACCACCTCCGCATCGTCGAACCAGGCGGAAACCGTGACGCTGCCCAGTCGCTCCTCCATGTGGCTGAGAACCTTGGCCCAGACATAGGCGGATGAATACATATTGTGCTCCTTTCCTCTGTTTACAGAAGCCCAAAATGGTAAAAGTTCGCATTTTTGAGCATAATACTTCACCCTAAATTCTATCACA
>JAXECZ010000126.1:0-7108 GCA_034104845.1 Faecousia sp.
GATTGCCGCTACCAGGCCCGTTGGTCAAGCGGTTAAGACACCGCCCTTTCACGGCGGTAACATGGGTTCGATTCCCGTACGGGTCACCATGAAGACAACAGCTCGCTGCAATCGCGGCGGGCTGTTTTTCTTTTGAAAAAAGGGAAAAGACGCAGTTGCCTATTGAAAAAAACCGGGGCTTTCTGCTATAATGTGGGCATAGAACGAGAAGGAGGAAATTATCCTATGATAACCAACGATATCCGCTATGTGGGCGTGAATGACCACCAGGTTGACCTCTTCGAGGGGCAATATGTGGTGCCCAATGGCATGGCATATAATTCCTATGTGATTCTGGATGACAAGGTGGCCGTGATGGACACGGTGGACGCCCGTTTCGGAAGCCAGTGGCTGAATAACATCGAAGCTGTGCTGGGGCAGCGTCAGCCGGATTATCTGGTAGTGCAGCACATGGAGCCCGACCACTCCGCGAATATTCTGGAATTCCTGAAGCACTATCCCGACACGACTGTGGTGGGAAATGGGAAGACCTTCACCATAATGGGACAATTCTTCCCCGATGCCCCCAAGATGCAGCAAATGGCTGTGAAGGACGGTGCCACCCTGAACCTGGGCAAGCATGTGCTCCATTTTGTATTCGCTCCCATGGTTCACTGGCCCGAGGTCATGGTGACCTATGACGAAACCGACAGGGTGCTCTTTTCCGCCGACGGCTTCGGCAAATTCGGTGCCCTGGATGTGGAGGATGAATGGGACTGCGAGGCCCGGCGGTACTACATCGGCATCGTGGGAAAATACGGCATGCAGGTGCAGAAGCTGCTGAAAATCGCCGCCACATTGGATATTTCCATCATCTGTCCCCTCCACGGCCCTGTCCTCAAGGAAAATCTGGGGCATTACATCGAAAAATATGACATTTGGTCCTCCTACCGGCCCGAGGATTCCGGCGTGATGATCGCCTACGCCTCCATTTACGGCCACACCAAGGCCGCCGCCGAGGAGCTGGCAAAGGAGCTGGAAGCCAGGGGGCAGAAGGTGGTTCTGGCAGACCTGGCCAGGGAGGATATGGCCGAGTGTGTGGAGGATGCTTTCCGGTATGACCGGCTGGTGCTGGCCTCCGTTACCTACAACGGCGACATCTTCCCCTGCATGCACGCTTTCCTCCACGCCCTGACAGAGCGCAGCTATCAGAACCGCACCGTGGCCTTCATCGAAAATGGCACCTGGGCCCCTGCCGCAGCCAGAGTCATGGCAGCCGCCCTGGAAAAGAGCAAAAACATCACCTTCGCCCAGGAAAAGGTGACCATCAAATCCGCCATGAATGACGAGACCAGGGCCTCCATCTGCCGCCTGGCGGAGGAGCTTTCCGGGAAAACCGAGGATTGACAGTATCCTTTTCCCTTGGTAAAATAGCCTTGCTTCCCTCGGGAAGCAGGGCACTGCCGTTTTAGATAAAGGTGTGATTGTCGCCGGCAACCAGAGAATTCTGATTTGCCGCACGACACACCGCGGTAGGCGGTTTTCTCCCCCGAAACAGGGGGTGAGCTTCTTTGCCCCCTGTCCCGCGTGGAAAGGGGGTGGATGATTTTGGTTACATATACAGATTTGTTTGTTTTTTGTACCCTGATCATCAGCTTGATCAATCTGTTCGTCCAGATTTTTCAAAATAAAAAGAAGTAACCGCCCGAGTCCCTAACTTGGCGGTTACTTCTTGTAACTACTAAGGGGGAGCAAACCGCCTATCGGCAGTGCCCTTTCCTTGTTTTTATTATAACACAGGCAAAGCAATTGTCAATAGAATGATTTTTGGGATATCCGACAACAGAATATCAAACATACAAGGAGGAAACCCGGCATGAAAGACATTGTTGCCATCGGCGAGGTTTTGATCGATTTGACCCAGAAGGGTGTGGACGGGCAGGGGGTGGCCCAGTATGCGGCCAATCCCGGCGGAGCACCGGCCAATCTGGCAGTGGCCGCTTCCCGTCTGGGTGCCAGCACTGCTTTCGTGGGCAAGGTGGGTAAGGACGCTTACGGAAGCTATCTTCGCACCGTGCTTCAGGAAAACGGGGTGGATACCCAGGGCCTTTTGGAGGATTCCAAAGAGCACACCACCCTGGCAGTGGTCTCCGTGGATGAAACCGGCGAGCGAAGCTTCAGCTTTTACCGCAACCCCAGCGCGGATGTGAATCTGAAAGCGGAGGAGATCCCCGCCGCCCTTTTGAAAGACACGCGACTGCTCCATTTTGGCTCCGTCAGCCTCACCGCCGAGCCCGCCCGCAGCGCCACCCTTTATGCCGCGAAGAAAGCCCGGGAGAACGGCCGCCTGGTGAGCTATGACCCCAACTACCGGGCAAGCCTGTGGAATTCGGAGGAAGAGGCCATCCGGGAGATGAAGAACGCCCTGCCTCTGTGCGACATTCTGAAAATCTCCGACGAGGAGCTGCCCCTGCTCACCGGCACCACCGACCCGGCAGCGGGCTCTGCCATCCTTTCCAAGCTGGGCATCCGGCTGATCTTCATCACCCTGGGAGCCAACGGGGCCTTCTTCCGGCTGGGGGAGCAGACCGGCAGCGTTCCCGGCATCCAGGTGAAGGTGGGTGACACCAATGGCGCGGGGGATACCTTCTTCGGCGCGGCCCTGTCCAAGCTGGTGAAGGAGGACATGAACAAGCTGACGCTGGAAAGGCTGACGGAGATCGCCGCCTTTGCCAATAGAGCCGCCAGCATCACCACCAGCCGTCACGGAGCCATTCCTGCGATGCCCCGGCTGGAGGAACTGGAATAATCAAAAAGGAAAAAACCTGGGATTTCCGCTGTTTTGGCGGAGATCCCAGGTTTTTCAGCTGTTTTGTTCTTCTCGGATGAGACGAAGGTACTGATCCAGGTAGATTTTGTAGGTGATGGACAGCAGGGCGGTACGCAGCAGCTCCTTTTCCTGGGAGCGGCTGCTGCCGATTACCGCAGGGGTCTCCCGGAGACCGCAGACATATTGCAGCAGATTTTCCAGCTCGTCGCAGAAATAGTCGTAGGCCACCCGCAGGTCATAGCTGCTCTTCTGCACCTCCATCATCAGGCGGATGTCTTCCAGGGGGATAACGGTTTTGATGTAGGACAGGAAAATCAGATAAGCAATGCTCTCCTGGAAATAGCACTTTTTCACCGGGCCTGGAATCAGCTTTTGCTTGACATAGTTGCTCACCATGGAGCCGGTGAGCTGGCTGGGGACATAGCGGGAGGCATAGCGAGTGACCTGCTCCAGATGCAGGCCAATGTCCGGCAGCTCCCGATACCGGGGCAGCCGGAACTCTGCCACATATTCCGCCAGCTGGCGGCGATACTCTTCGTTCATCGTCCGTAATCCTCTCTTTCGCTGTCCCTATCATAATACCATTTCCGAATTCTGTCAATGAGTTTTTTAAAAACCGATTGACAGCTATACAAAAACGTGTTAATATGTAGAAAACCAATGAACCTGCTTTGGAGGACGATTATGATTCAACTGATTGCCGACTCTTCTTCCGACCGGCCTAAGCTTTCCGGAGTGAAATATGTGCCCTTGATTATCTCCACCGATGAGAAGAGCTTCGTGGATAATGAGCATCTGAATGTGAATGAGCTGCTGGACTATCTGGCTTCCTACAAGGGCCGCTCCTACACCGCCTGCCCCAGCGTGGATGGCTGGATGGATGCCTATGAGGGAGCGGACGAAATCTATGTGGTGACCATCACCGGAAGTCTTTCCGGCTCCTACAATGCCGCCATGGCAGCAAGGGAGCTGTACCTCCAGGAGCATCCGGAGGCGAAAGTTGCCGTGTTCGACAGCCTGAGCACCGGGCCGGAGATTTTGCTGATTCTGGAAAAGCTCCAGGAGCTCACCGGTCAGGGGATGCCCTTTGAGCAGGTGGAGCAGCAGGTACGGGAATACATGCGCCGCACCCGTCTGTTCTTCTCCCTCCAGTCCCTGCACAACCTGTCCCAGAATGGCCGGGTGAGCAAGGTGGCCGCCGCTGCGGTAGGGGTGCTGGGTATCCGCATTGTGGGCACCGCCAGCCCCGAGGGTACCCTTTCGCAGCTGGCCAAATGCCGGGGAGACCGGAAGGCCCTGCCGGAGCTCATCGAGCAGATGAATGCCGCAGGCTTCCATGGGGGCAAGGTTCGCATCACCCACGTGCGGAATCCCCAGCTGGCAGACCGGCTTGCCGACCTGGTGAAAACCACCTGGCCCGGCTCCGATGTGGCCATCAGCGAAAGCGGCGGCCTTTGCAGCTACTATGCCGAATCCGGCGGCATCCTGGTGGCCTTCGATCAATAAAATACGCAAAAAACACAGTCTTCTTTCCTGCTAGTTAGGATGGAAGGCTGTGTTCTTTTTCTTGTAGGCTTATCGGTTTTGCTCAGCTCAAGATGTATTTACCTGATTCAGCGTTTTGCCTGGGTTTGTTAAATGGGAAAGCCTCAAGCATTTTCGTAGGGAATGCTTTTATGCATTCCAAAGGTTGTTGTTTCAAAATCGTCAGGTTGAATGGTAAAACCTCAAAAATATGTCTTGGGAAATTACTTTTCAACAAACCGCGGAGGTTGACCATCCTTTCGGAAGGTCTAAATCCGGTCCCTACGAATTCTTAATCGGGGGAAGCACCAGATTGCTGAGTTATGCCGATAAGCACTTTTCCTTAAATCTTTTTATTAAGAATTAGTGTTACATTAGAGGCGCAATGGCTTTCAGAAGGATGCCGACGGCTTTCCGGCTGAATTTCACATTTCGGTAAGTTTTTAGGGTGATTTCCGTGGATTTCGCTTTGGTTTCCTGGAAGTCCTGTTCAATCTCGCCGATGCAGCTTACGCCGCTCAGGTAGGCGGCGCACTCAAAGTGGTGGTAGAGGCTGCGGTAGTCCATATTGATGGTGCCAACCACCGCCTCCCGGTCGTCGCTGACAAAGACCTTGGCATGGACGAAGCCAGGGGTGTATTCGTAGATTTTTACCCCGGAATCCAGCAGGGAGGAATAATGTGTCCAGGCAAGGCCGTGGGCTGCGGCGCTGTCCGTGATGCCGGGCAGAAGCATGGTGACCTCCACTCCCCGCTCCGCCGCGAATTTCAGAGCGGTTTCCATTTCGTTGTCCAGAATCAGATAGGGGGTCATGATGTGCACATACCGCTTTGCCCGGTTGAGAATGTCCATATATACCCGCTCCCCCACCTTGTCGGAATCCAAGGGGCAGTCGCCGTAGGGAATCACAAAGCCCTGGGCGTTCGTAGGTGCATGGGTGGGGTAATCCAGGTATTTTTGAAATTCCGGCTGCTTTTCGTCAATGCTCCAGTTTTGCAGGAACATCAATGTGAAGCTCTTCACCGCCTCCCCTTTCAGCATAATGGCCACATCCTTCCAGTGGCCGTAGCGGCTGATATGGTTGATGTATTCATCTGCCAGGTTCACCCCACCGGTAAAGGCGGTGTGGCCGTCGATGACCATGATTTTCCGGTGATCCCGGTAGTTATAGTGGGTGGAGAGGAAGGGGGTCACCGGGGCGAACATTTTGCACTGGATGCCCAGCTCTCTCAGCTTCTTGGGATAGTTGTGGGGCAGGGTGGAAAATTCGCAGGTGCCATCGTACATCACCCGAACCTCCACGCCCTGTTTTGCCTTTTTGGCCAGGAGCTCCAGGAGTTTTCCCCACATCAGTCCCTCATCCACAATGAAGTATTCCAGAAAGATGAAATGCTCCGCCTGCTCCAGCTGTCTGAGCATTTCCTCCCACATCCGTTCCCCCAGAGGGAAATAGCACACATCGGTGTTTCCGTAGGCGGGATAGCAGCCGGTGCGGCTTAAGTACCGGGCCAGCGCTGAGGATTCCGGTGACTGCCGCTCCAATTCCTCCATCACAGAAGAGAATTGAGGAATGCTCTCTTTCGTCAATCCAATCAGCTGACTGATCCGCTTTTTCAACGCCCGGTGGCCCACCTCGCTCTGGGTATACCAGAAGAGCAGCGCACCGAACACCGGCAGCAGCAGAATCACGATCAGCCAGGTGAGCTTTGCCGAATTGTCCATCCGGCTGTTCAGCAGATACAGCATCATGGCCGCTGTGAATAGAATGGTTCCGCCGTAGATATGGGGCAGGAATTTCCCAAACCAGCGGAAGGCGGCGAACATCAAGAAGACATGAAAGAGCAGCAGCAGCACGATCAGCCCCAGACGGCTGAAAATCATGTGAATCAGCCCTTTTTGCCCTTTTTTCAGAAGCCGCAGCCCCTGGTTGGATTCTTCGTTCATGCCGTGCACCTCCAAATAAATTTTTAAAGCTACTATATCACCCGTTTCGGCAAATTTCAATAGGGTTGGGAATGAAAATAGATTTGACAACCGGCTTTTTATTGGGTAAAATGATACTATCTATGCGAACAGAAAAGGAGGGAATACCATGGATGCTGGCGGCAGTGGCAATATACCGGGCCGAAGTAGCATGCGGTCTGCTTCCGTGGCAGGCCCTTTTCACTGATGCCCCGTATTTTGCCTCCCTTGTTTTTATTGACAATCGAATAAGGAGGTAAATTATGGCAGAACGTTTTGAAATTGTGGAAAAGACTCTCCTGCAAATGCTGGAGAGCAAGAAGTATACCACCCTGCGGGACATCTTAATCACCATGAACCCCAGCGACGTGGCCGGAATCTTTACCGATCTGGATGAGAAGCAGGTTCCCCTCATGTTCCGCCTGCTGCCCAAGGAGCTGGCGGCGGAAACCTTTGTGGAAATGGAATCCGACACCCAGGCGCTGCTGATTCAGGGCTTCTCCGACAATGAGCTGAAGGAAGTGCTCAGCGAGCTGTACGTGGACGACGCCGCCGACATTGTAGAGGAAATGCCCGCCACGGTGGTGCGGCGGATTCTGGAGCAGGCGGACCCGGAAATGCGCAGCTCCATCAACCAGATTCTCCGCGACCCGGAAAACTCCGCCGGTTCCATCATGACCACGGAGTATGTGGCCCTGCGGCCCAGTATGACCGTGGAGGAGTCCATCCTCCGCATCCGCCGTCAGGGTGTGGATAAGGAAACCATCTACACCTGTTATGTGATTGACAACGACCGCACCCTGCTGGGTCTGG
>JAXECZ010000155.1:0-4765 GCA_034104845.1 Faecousia sp.
ACATCACCATAAAGGTAGGGGACGAGCGATGGATAAGAACGATTTCGATGTCGATTTTGATTTTGAAGAAGAATACGGCTTCGATCCCAAGGACTTTCTGTCCGAGGACGAGGATTTTGATTTTTCCGATATTTTAGAGGAGGATACCCTGTCCGACCATCAGGATGACACAAGAAAGTTTCACATTGACCCGTCTTCGGAAGCGTCTCAGGATGGGCAGTACGATGGGAGCGCCGACGAGGATCTGACTGCGGATTTCCCGGAGCATACGGACCAGCAGGAGGCCGCAGAGCCGGAGGATGATGATGTCCGCATCTATGGCCAGCCGGAAGAGGAGCAGGAAGAGGCCTTGCCGGACTACGACCAGGAGGAATACCCTCAGGAAGAATATCCGGCAGAGCAGACCTATGAGGACGAAGAGGAGCCCGAACCTGCCAAGAAGAAAAAGGGCTTGCACTTTGGACTCCCCAAGCACGGCGGTAAGCTAAAAAAGGAAAAAAAGAAAAAGACTTCCGATCCCTCCAAAAAGAGCGTGTTCTCAAAGCTTCTGGACATGTATATGGAGCCGGTAACCAACCTGAAAAAGGAA
Organism: Faecousia sp.; assembly: GCA_034104845.1. Classification (GTDB taxonomy): domain Bacteria; phylum Bacillota; class Clostridia; order Oscillospirales; family Oscillospiraceae; genus Faecousia. The sequence goes on from JAXECZ010000155.1 coordinate 590, forward strand.
GAGGTGCTGGATCCACTGGATCCCAAATATATCCGGCGGAAAAAGCGGGAGAAAAAGCGTATCTTTAAAGAGGTGTATCTTCCCGCCATCATTGCGGGAGCGGCATTGTTCCTGATTCTCAGCTTTGTGGTTGGTTCCGTTTCCAATGCGCTGACGGTGAAAAAGAATAAGGATTCCGCTGCCAAGGTGGAGGCCCAGCAGCAGGCCGATGCCGCCGGTGCCGCAGAGCTGGAGTTCAAGAAGCTGATTGCCGAGGCTGAAAGCCTGGTAGTCGGATATGACTACGACGGTGCCATTGCCCTCTTGGATTCTTACAGCAGCAATAACGACAAGTTTACCCAGCAGGTCACCGCGAAGAAAGCAGAGCTGGTGAACGAGCAGAAGCAGCTGGTGGAGGTCAAGGATCTGTCCTCCATTCCCAACCTGTCTTTCCATGTGCTGATGGCAGATGCTTCCCGTGCCTGCAACAAGGATATTTCCGGTGCTGATCTTGCGGGACTCTACAATAAGAACTTCGTTTCCGTGGAAGAATTCACCCGGATTCTGAACCAGCTGTACGCGGCAAACTACGTCCTGGTGGATTTCGACAGCTTTATCAGCAGTGTTCCCGGCGTGGACGGCAACAGCAGCTTCTTCACCAAGTCCATCTATCTCCCCTCCGGAAAAAAGCCCGTGATGATCACGGAAACCATGGTCAACTACTTTGAGTATATGGTTGACCCGGACAAGGACGGCACCCCCGATGCCAAGGGCCACGGCTTTGCCAACAAGCTGGTGCTGGACGATAACGGCGACATCAAGGCCGCCTATGTGGATGAAAACGGTCAGACGCTGATCGGAAATTACGACCTGGTTCCCGTCCTGGAAGCCTTTATCCAGGAGCATCCCGATTTCTGCTATCAGGGAGCCCGGGCTATTCTTGCCGTCACCGGCACCGAGGGTGTCTTCGGCTACCGGACCAATACCTCCTATGTGTCCCGCTTCGGTCAGGCTTTCTATGACCAGGAGGTGATTGGCGCGAAAGAGATCGTGGCTGCCCTGCGGGAAAAGGGCTATACCATCGCCAGCTATACCTACAGCAACCAGGCCTACCGGAGCATGAGCACTCTGCAGATTCAGGCAGAGATTACCAACTGGACCAACCAGATCACGCCGGTTATCGGCGAGGTGGATACCATGGTCTTTGCCCGGGCCAGCGATATCGAGGCCTATTCCGGCACCACTTTTAACGTGCTTTATAACAGCGGTATTCGTTTCTTCCTGAACAGTGGTTCCTCTCCCAGAGTGGATGTGAATACCACCTTTGTCCGCCAGACCCGTCTGATGGTCACCGGCGAATCTATGGCCTGGTATGCCAGCCAGTTCTCCAGCTATTTCGACAGCAATGTGGTTCTGGATCTTACCAGCCGGGGCGGTATGCCTGCAAAATCATAACTTTGATGCGCCGGGAGTTTCCCGGCGCATTTTTGGAGGAGAAATATGGAGATAAAACCGGGAAAGTACCGGCATTTCAAGGGAAATCTGTATGAAGTGCTTTTTGTGGCAAACCATTCCGAAACTCTGGAGCCCATGGTGGTTTACCGGGCGCTCTATGGCAAAGGCGGCATCTGGGTTCGTCCGGCATCCATGTGGCAGGAGCGGGTGGAACGGGATGGATATTCCGGCCCGAGATTTTATCCGGTGGAGGAGGATGAACATACAATATGAACCAGGTCGTTATCATAACCGGTGGCAGCAGCGGTATCGGTCTGAGTACAGCCCGGCGGTTCCGCGCTGCCGGATACATAGTATATGAATTCAGCCGCCGGGATGTGGAGCATCCGGATGGAATTGTACATAGCAAAGTGGATGTTTGCGATGAGGAAGCAGTAGCCCAGGCGGTGTTCATGGTGGAGAAAAAAGAGGGCCGGGTGGATTTGCTGATCTGCAATGCTGGCTTTGGCATCTCCGGCGCAGCGGAATTCACCGAGAACCGGGATGCCAAACGGCTGCTGGATGTGAATTTGTTTGGAATGGTGAATTCCGTTAAGGCGGTGCTTCCCATCATGCGCCGGCAGGGGAGGGGCAAGATCCTCTGCATCAGCTCCATTGCTGCGGCGGTTTCCATTCCGTTCCAGGCGTGGTATTCCGTGTCCAAGTCTGCCGTCAGTGCCTATGTCAACGCCCTCCGGGAGGAAGTGTATCCCTTTGGAATTCAGGTCTGCGCCATTCTCCCCGGGGACATCAAAAGCGGCTTTACCGCCAGACGGGAGAAGAGCCCGGTGGGTGACGATATTTATGGCGGGAGGATTGCCCGCTCTGTGGCCGTAATGGAGCATGATGAGAAGTTCGGCATGTCGGTGGAACAGGTAGCCCAGCGGATTTTCCGTGTGGCAGAGAAGAAACATTTGAAGCCCAACTATGCCGTGGGCCTGTCCTACAGCTTTGTGATGCTGCTGACCAGAATCCTTCCCGGCCGGATGCTCAGCTGGATCGTCCGAATGAATTACGCGAAATAGCGGGAATGAATTGCATTGTGACCTGTTTTGTGTTACTATCATAGAGAGTGAGTCCACAGTTCAGTGGAAAAAGAGAGGAGAAACAAATGGCAAAGGTAGCACCGTCCATTCTTGCTGCGGATTTCGTGAATCTGGAGCGGGACATCCATGACATTGAACAGCATCACGCCGACTGGATTCATGTGGACGTGATGGATGGAAGCTTTGTACCCAATTTTTCTTTCGGACTGCCGGCTCTGAAAGCTGTCCGGGAGATCACAAACATGCCTCTGGATGTTCACTTGATGATCGAGCGGCCTATTCGCTATGTGGAGCGGTTTGTTGCCGCCGGTGCAGATTGGCTGACCATCCATATCGAGGCGGACAGCCATGAGAATACCATCAAGGCGCTGAAGCTCATTCGCTCCATGGGCTGCAAGTCCGGCATTTCCCTGAAGCCCGGTACCAAGGCGGAGGAGGCGGAGCCCTACATGACTCTGTGCGATTTGATCCTGGTCATGACCGTTCAGCCCGGCTTCGGCGGCCAGAAATTCAAAGAGGATATGATGCCCAAACTCCGCGCCCTGAGGAGCCGCCTGGATGAAGTGAATCCCGGCTGTATCCTCTCAGTGGACGGCGGCGTGGACCGGAATACCGCCCCCCTCTGCAAGGCTAACGGTGCGGAGGTCCTGGTCACCGGCTCTGCCTATTTCAAGGCGGCTGACCGGGGGGAGTATGTCCGCACCCTGCAGGAATAACTGCTGATTTTGTCAAAGGGATTCCGGTTCCATTCAGTGTTTTTGTACGGATTGTTATTCTTCCCCAATTGACATTTTCTGCTGTGGAATGTATAATGTATAAGGAATTTGCCGGGCTTGCAGGCTTTTCTGCCAACCGGGCTTTCCAGATTTGTAATCCTAAGGTGGGAAACCGCCTTTTGAAAGAAAGGAATTTTGCCATGATTTACAGTGCAGAAGTACAGAATATGTGCTCCGTCGCTAAGGGCGCATACCATGGCCCCGCTCCCATTCCCGAAGAGGGCAAGTGGGTGCAGGCCAAGGAAATCAAGGACATCAGCGGCTTTACCCACGGCATCGGCTGGTGTGCTCCTCAGCAGGGTGCCTGCAAGCTGACCCTGAACGTCAAGGAAGGCGTCATCGAAGAGGCCCTGGTGGAGACCATCGGCTGCTCCGGCATGACCCATTCCGCCGCAATGGCCGCCGAGATTCTCATCGGTAAAACCATTCTGGAAGCCCTGAACACCGACCTGGTGTGCGACGCCATCAACACCGCCATGCGTGAGCTGTTCCTGCAGATCGTCTACGGCCGCAGCCAGTCCGCATTCTCCGAGGGTGGCCTGGTGGTTGGCGCTTCTCTGGAGGACTTGGGCAAGGGCCTCCGCAGCCAGGTGGGCACCATGTTCGCCACCCGCGCCAAGGGACCCCGCTACCTGGAAATGGCCGAGGGCTATGTTACCCGGGTTGCCCTGGATAACGACAACCTGATCATCGGCTATGAGTTCGTCAACCTGGGCAAGATGATGGACTTCATGAAGAAAGGCGACGACGCCAACACCGCCTACAAGAAGGCTATGGGTCACTACGGTCGTTTCGACAACGCACCCAAGTACATTGACCCCCGCCACGAATAAGAGGAGGACACGACGATGGCTTTGTTTGAAAGTTACGAAAGAAGAATT
>JAXECZ010000174.1:0-9270 GCA_034104845.1 Faecousia sp.
CGTCAAAGGTACCGGTCTGGACACCGGGCACCAGGGAATCCCAGTCGGACTGGATGACCTCCAGCTCCCAGCCGTTGGCCTCGGCGATCATTTTGCCGATCATCACATCGTAGCCGTTGGCGTAGGAGCCGGGCACGTTGGCGATGGGCACAGCGCCGTTGGAGTCGTCGCTCTGGGTCCAGTTGTAGGGGGCGTAGGCACACTCCATAGCGATGGTCAGCACCCCGTCCTCCACGCCGGAGGGAACGGTGTCCTCTGCCACAGCGGGCAGGGCCAGTGCCAGCATCATCACAAGGGCCAGCATCAGGGAAATGAGCTTCTTCATAACAAATCAACCTTTCTTTCTTCCGGATAACCCGGTGTAATAAAAATGAACCGCTTTGGTAAGCGGTCCATGGTAAAAACGGTATTCCCCTTGGAGGGAGCCAGTCAGCCAATGATAGCGCTTCACAAAGTTTTGTGACAGTCCGGCAGATATTCTCTGACGGCCCAGCAGACAAGGACCAGGTGCTCCATTGCAGCTTCGGCGGTACACCCTTTCCCCAATGACGGCCACCCGGCCTTGCCAAAGGGTACTGATGAGCACCGCGCCTCTATCTAAGCGATTCAATTTGAGGGTATACTACCACGCTCTGCCTCCAATGTCAAGAGCCCCGGCGGGAAATGGAGATTTTTGTTTATCCTGACATAATTTTTCTGGATCTTCCCGGAAAAACTAAGGGCTTTTGAAGAATTCATCCATATAGGCTCCCGGAGAGGGTCAGCCTTCCGAGGGACTTTGGGACATGGCGGCCTGGTAGACGGCCTGGATATTCTGGGCAAACTGCTCCCTGCCATAGGCGGAGGCGATCTGCTCGCTCTTCTGCCCGGCGCAGACGCACCAGTCCGGGTCGGCCAGCACCTTGTCCATCTCGTCCAGAAATTCATCCGGAGAACGGTAGGTGTAGCCGTTCTCTCCCTGGGCAATCACGCCCTCCAGGCAGGGATCCTCCCGGCAGACCAGGGGCAGCCCGTTGGCGGCGGCCTCGATATAGGTCAGGCCCTGGGTCTCGCTGGTGGAGGCACTGACGAACACATCCCCCAGCTGGTAGTATTTCTGCACCTGGTCCGGCTCCACCATACCGGTGAAAATCACATGATCGCCGATGTCCAATTCCTTGACCTGCTGATAGAGCTTCTCCCGGGCGGGGCCGTCCCCCACAATCAAAAGGGTGAGGTTGGACTGCCGCTGGAGCTGGAGGGCAAAGAGCCGCACCACCTCGTCCAGGTTCTTCTCGGTGCCCAGCCGCCCCAGGTTCAGCACCACCCGATGCTCCTGGGGGATGCCCAGCAGCTGCCGCATCCGCTCCCGCTCTTCCTGGGTCATCCTGCCCTGGTGCTGCTGAAGGCAGATGCCGCTGGGCACGATTTCAATGTTGTTTTTTACCCCGTAATCCTCCAGCACCTGCTTCATCTTAGCGGTGGGGGCGATGATGATATCCACCTTTTTCAGCCGCACACGGGAAAAGGTTTTCGCCAGGAACTCCCCCGTCCATCGGCCGGGGAGCACATAGGACACATACTGCTCATACTGGGTGTGATAGGTGTGTACCAGGGGAGCGCCGGTGCGCTTGGCAATCCGGCGGGCGTAGTGAAAGCTGAAAAACTCACACTGGCTGTGAATGATGTCTGGCTTCCACTGGATGATCTCCTTCAGCAGCTTTTGGCTGTGGGAGCTTCTGGGCAGGGGCATCCGCACATCGGGATACACCTTTAAGGGCATGGAGTGGATGTAGTAGATGTTCCCCTCCCGGTGGCTGTGAACGGTGTCGGACAGGGTGAGGATTTTCACCTCGTTTCCCGCCTCCTCCAGCTCCCGGCTCAGATTCCGCACGGAGGTTACAACGCCGTTGGTGGCGGTGGTGTATAAATCTGTGGTAATCAGAACTTTCATAGCGCACTCCCAACCAAAGCTTTTTCGGCAATTATAACACACCCGGGAAGAAAATGCAAATTAAGAAAGTCGGAATACCTCGCACCGGGTCACCTGGAGAACCATCTGGTGGTAATGTCATCCGCTTAAATGCCCTGCGGTATCGTCTTAAGCGGATGACATTACCCTTTGGGGGAAAGGGCTTGACTGTCCCGGGGATATCATGTATGATAAACACAAACATTTGAACGGGAGGAAGATGGGTTACGGACACCAACAGAATGAAAGCCGCAGCGGAGTGGTTTTATGAAAAGGTCTTTTCCGACGAGGCCATCACCCCCCAAAAAGCCCCCGCCAACCAACAGCTGCCTGCACTTTTGCGGACTGCCCGCTCCCTGGAGCCGAGGACCGGCAGCGGCTGGCAGAACCGGGAAACAGTTTTTCTCAAGCAGGCAAAGCTGCTGGCAAACTACGAGGACGACTGCCCCTATACCGGGAATCTGGTTCGCTACTACCCCACCTACCAGTCCCTGAGCAATCAGGAGCTGCGGGGCTATTTTACCTGGCGCACGAAACTGCGGCGGGGGCAGCTGCAGAAGGCCCCCCTGTCCTTTGCCTTTCTGTATATTTATGAGCTGATCAATCAGGTGGGCGTCACCAATGCGGAGGAGGGCTTCGAGAAGCTTCTGGCCTTTCGGGATGCCTACGGTGCGCTGGACAGTGGAATCCTGCCCTACCTCAAGCTGTGGCTGCGGGACTATGTGGTCTACTACGATCTAAGCCCTGAGCTGCTGGCAGGCTGGCCCCAGCAGGAATTGGGGCAGAGCCTTTCCGTTTTGGAAAACATCCGGCAGGAGAGCCCCACCGCCATCGCCAAGGCTCTGGAGCAGCTGCCGCTGAAATGGCTGGGGCGGTCCAAATTTTATCAGGGCTACAAGCAGAAGATGGACATCATCATCGCCCGGGTGCTGCGGCGCATCTGTGACCATTATGACAGCCGGTGCAAGCGCAGCTTTATTGAGCAATACCTGGGCTCCGTCCAAAAGGATCTGGACTGGCCCTTCAACGCCGCTGTGTTCTGCAACCCCCTGAAGCGCAGCGACTATGAATACACCCTGAATAGCCGGTGCGTCTACCGCTGCCGGAAAGGACAGTGGACGGTGGAGCAGTTTTACCTCAACCCCAGCCGCTGCGCCAAGCTGGATGATCTTCTGAAAACCATCGACCGCATCCTGCGGGAACGGCTGGATCCCAAGCACCCCATCAAAACAAAGCTGGAAACCAAATGGATCCTGAAGATCATAGATGAGGAAGTCCAGGCCTTTTTCGCGGAGCAGGAGGCGGCCCAAGCCAGAAAAATCACCATCGACCCCAGCCATCTGACGAGAATTCGCCGGGAGGCGGCCACCACCCAGGAAAAGCTGATGGTGGAGGAGGAAATGGAAGAGGAACCGGAGGCAGCGCCGGAGGAGGAACCGGAAGCCCTGGAGGAAGAATTGGAGGTTCCTCCCGCCGCCGGGGAAGCGCCTCCGGATACCCCCCTGGCTCCCGCCGAATACCGGCTGCTGCAAAGCCTGCTCTATGGCCGGGATCGGAGCTGGGTGCGGGCCGAGGGATATATTCTGTCCGTTTTATTGGACAGCATTAATGATAAACTGTATGATGTATTCCAGGATTCGGTGCTGGACGAGGACGGCCAGCCCATAAGCGACTATATTGAAGAACTGAAAGAGATGGTAAAGCCATGAAAATTCCAAAACGTATTGCTCAGGCCTTGATGAATTCCCTGAAGGGCGGCGTGGTGCCCCGGGTGGGACTGCCCTATATCACCGTGGGAAGAAAGGAGGAGATCGACGCCCTGCTGCATGATGTGGAGATCATCGCCGACGGCGGCGCCTCCTTCCGCTTCATCGTGGGCAAATACGGCAGCGGCAAGAGCTTCCTGCTGCAAACCATCCGCAACTATGTGATGGCGAAAAACTTCGTGGTGGTGGATGCGGATCTGTCCCCGGAGCGGCGGCTGCAGGGCACCCGTGGCCAGGGCCTTGCCACCTACAAGGAGCTGATTCGGAATATGTCCACCAAGACCAGGCCCGAGGGCGGCGCACTGTCGCTGATCCTGGATCGGTGGATCAGCAACGTACAGCAGCAGGCGGCGGAGGCCTCCGGGATGGGCGTCACCGATCCCGGCCTGCCACCCCTGGTGGAGAAGCGGATATCCGCCGTCATCTATTCTCTGAATGAGATGGTTCACGGCTTCGACTTTGCCCGGCTGCTCACCCTCTACTACAAGGCCCATTTGGGAGGCGACGACGAGACCAAGGCCAAGGTGCTCAAATGGTTCCGGGGGGAGTACAACACCAAAACCGAGGCCCGGCAGGAGCTGGGGGTGAACATCGTCATCACCGACGAGGATTGGTATGAATATTTAAAGCTTTTCGCCGCCTTTTTGAAGCAGGCGGGCTACGCAGGAATGCTGGTGCTCATCGACGAGCTGGTGAACATCTATAAAATCCCCAATGCCATTACCCGGCAGTACAACTACGAAAAAATCCTCACCCTGTACAACGACGCCATGCAGGGCAAGGCCCAGCATTTGGGCTTCATCCTCTGCGGCACACCGCAGTGCATGGAGGATCCTCGCCGGGGCGTTTACAGCTATGAGGCCCTGCGCTCCCGGCTGGCGGAGGGACATTTTACCGGGGAGCACAAGGATCTGCTCTCTCCGGTGATCCGGCTCCAGCCCCTGACTTGGGAGGAGATGCTGATTCTGGTGGAAAAGCTGGCGGACATCCACGCGGGGCTGTACGAATATCCCCAGATCGTCACGCAGCAGGATATGGTGGATTTTATTGAAATCGAATTCGGCCGCATCGGCGCGGATACCCACATTACCCCTCGGGAGGTCATCCGGGACTTTATTCAGGTGCTGGACATTATCTACCAGAATCCCAAAGTTAAGGTTCGGACTCTGCTGGGCAGCGACCAGTTCACCTATGCCCGGAACGCGGTGAACGAGGAAGCCGCCGACGGCCAATTCGCGGAATTTGACATTTAAGAGGTAGCTTATGGGTGCATTCCAGCGTTACGCTCCCTTTGTTCAGGACTATATCTACCGGAACAATTGGGAGAGCCTCCGGGCCATTCAGGTGGCTGCGGCGGATGCCATTTTCAACACCGACGAAAATCTGCTGCTCACCGCCTCCACCGCCTCCGGCAAAACCGAGGCGGCTTTCTTTCCCATCATCACGTTGTTCTCCGAGAATCCCCCCGCCTCCGTGGGAGCCATCTACATTGGGCCGTTAAAGGCACTGATCAACGACCAGTTCCTCAGGCTGAATGAGCTCTGCGCCGAGGCGGATATCCCGGTGTGGCACTGGCATGGGGATGTGGCCCAGAGCCACAAGGCCAGGCTCATGAAGCATCCCTCCGGCATTCTGCAAATTACCCCGGAGTCTTTGGAGGCTATGCTGCTGCACAAGCACGCTGCCATCCCCAAGCTCTTCGGCGACCTGCGCTTTGTGGTTATCGACGAGGTCCACTCCCTGCTCCGAGGAGACCGGGGCGGGCAGACATTGTGCCTGATTGAGCGATTGAGCCGGCTGGCAGGGGTGAACCCAAGGCGGATCGGCCTGTCCGCCACCATCGGCGACCCGGAAAAATGCGGGGAATTTCTGTCCCTGGGCACCGGAAGAAAGACCATCATCCCGAAAATTGACGCCAAGGGAAGCAAATGGCGGCTGAGCATGGAGCATTTCTATGTGAAAAACGTCCAGGCCGCCGAGGATCGGACGGATATTGAGGCCCTGCCGGTGCTGGAGGAAAAAACCGACGACGCCCCCAAAAACGCCGACCCGGGGCTGGGCTACATCTTCGAGCACACCCGGGGAAAAAAGTGCCTGGTATTCGTCAACTCCCGGGAGGAATGCGAAACCGTCACCACCACCCTGCGGCAGTACTGCGACATAAACCACGAGCGGGATCGGTTCCTCATCCACCACGGCAACCTCTCCGCCTCCTACCGCCAGACCGCTGAGGAAATCATGAAGGACGATTCCCAGTTCATGACCACCGTCACTACCGCTACCTTGGAGCTGGGCATTGACATTGGCCGGCTGGAACGGGCTTTTCAGATCGATGCTCCCTGGACGGTTTCCTCCTTTTTGCAGCGCATGGGCCGCACCGGAAGGCGGGAGAGCCCACCGGAAATGTGGTTCGTCATGCGGGAGGACGAGCCGGAGGCCCGGGCCATGCTGCCCGCAACGATTCCCTGGAAGCTTTTGCAGGGCATTGCCCTGGTGCAGCTGTATTTGGAGGAGCGATGGGTGGAGCCACCGAGGCTTGACCGGCTGCCCTACAGCTTGCTGTACCACCAAACCATGTCCATCCTGGCCTCCTGTGGGGAGCTGTCCCCCAGGGCCCTGGCGGAGCGGGTGCTGCCGCTGCATTATTTCCATCGGGTGAGCCAGGAGGATTTTAAGCTGCTGCTGCGGCATCTTGTACAGACGGACCACATCCAGCCCACGGAGCAGGGCGGCCTGATCGTGGGCCTGGCAGGGGAGCGGGTGGTGAATTCCTTCAAGTTCTACGGCGTGTTCCAGGAGAACGAGGAATACACCGTCCGCAGCGATGCCCAGGAGCTGGGCACCGTGGTGCTGCCGCCGCCGGTGGGAGAAAAGCTGGCCATCGCCGGACATGTGTGGACGGTGCTGGATGTGGATCACAAGCGGCATCTGGTGTACTGCGAGCAGGTCAAGGGCTCCATCCCCGCCTACTTTGGCCAGTGCCCCGGGGATCTGCACACCAAAATTTTGCAGCGGATGCGTCAGGTGCTTTTGGAGGATCGCTCCTATCCCTATCTGATGAAAAACGCCGTGGCCCGGTTGGAGCAGGCCCGGTTCACCGCCGTCCACTCCCAGGCGGGGAAGACGCCTCTGATCCATCTGGGGGGCAATATGTGGTGCCTGCTGCCATGGGTGGGAACCTACGCCTTTCTGGCCATGGAGCGGTTTTTGAAAATCAAATGCGGCGACCGGCTGGGGCTCAAAAATCTGGATTCCGCCCGGCCCTACTACATGCAGTTCACGATGAAGGTCAGCGCCGCGGAATTCTACCGCATCACCGCTCAGGAGGCGCAGAAGCCCATTGACCCCATGGAGCTGGTGTATCCCAAGGAGTTGCCCCTCTTTGACAAGTACGACGAGTATTTGCCGGAGGAATTGGTGAAAAAGGGCTTTGCCTATGGGGTGCTGGAGCCGGAGGAAATGCGCCGGACGGTTTTAAGCTGGCAGCCCGCGTGATCCTTTCCCAATTCGTCCAAATTCATCTCCCAAATGAATCCCCCCGGTGGCTGCCGGGGGGATTCTTGTTTCATGAAAACTTTCATAAATGTTTCATAAAAAATGCGGTTTACAGACGGATTCTTGGTTAATATCCACATATTCTTCAGAAAAATGTTGTCAGATGTGGTGAATTGACAGAAAAGAAATGGCGTGATATGATTTTTACATGAATGAAAGCGATTTCACAAATTTCTTATGCAAGCCAACCAATGAGGTGCTGTATGAATATATACGAAATTGCAAAATGCGCCGGTGTGTCTCCGGCCACGGTCTCCCGGGTGCTCAATGGAACTGCCCCGGTGAAGGCGGAAACCCGGCTGCGGGTGCTCCAGGTGGTGCAGGAGCAGCACTACATCCCCAATTTGGCTGCCAAAAATCTGAGCTCCCAAAACGTATCCAACAACATCGGCCTTTTCGTCCCGGATATGGACAACCCCTTTTTCGGCGCCATCACCAAATGCGTCACCCAGATCGCCGACCGGTACCGCTACAATGTGTTTCTCTTCAACACGGACGAAATGCCGGAGCGGGAGCATCGGTTCCTGGAAACGGTGAAGGAGCAGAACCTCAAAGGCATCATCATGATTCCCCTTTCCGGCGAGGACAAGGAAACAGAGCGTTATCTGCTGGAAATCGAGCAGGCGCATGTGCCTGTGGTGCTCATTGACCGGCGCATTGGCAATTCCGTATTTGACAGCGTGTTCACCGACGACGAAGAGGATGCCTACCGGGCGGTGCAGGTGCTCATCCGGGCAGGGCACCGGAAAATCGCCACCATTGCCGGTCCCCAGCGTTCCTCCCCCGGCTTCTCCCGCCTGCAGGGCTACCGCCGGGCGCTGGCAGCAGGGGGGATCACGGTTCCTGAGGAATATATCCGCATCGGCAATTTTAAATTCCAGATGGCTTATGAGCAAACCAATCAGCTGCTGGACCTGCCGGATCGTCCCACCGCCGTGTTCACCTCCAACAATTTTTCCACCCTGGGCGCACTGCAGAGCATCTGCGAGCATGGCTTGAAGGTGGGGACGGACATCTCCATTCTGGGCTTCGACGAGATCGAGCGCTGGCAGTGGTATCCCTGGGTGATGCACACGGGGACGGAGCTGTCCCTGGTGGAGCGGCCTGTGAAGCAGATGGCGGAGGAAGCCATGGGTCTTCTGCAGGACCGGATTACCGGGCAGATTCGCTCCTCCCACGCCCGGCGGAAAATGGTTCTCAGCAACGACATCGTCCTCCGGGGCTCCGAGCGCCTGGGGAAATAACCAAAGGACTTTGTGAATCCGTGCGGCCGACTTGATACGGTAGTCAGATAGATTGGAAGTTGTAGAGCAAGCCACTGTAGGGGAGGCTATTTCGCTTCCCCGCCAAATTCCAATTTATCGGATCACCGGCGAAAGCCGATACGCGCAAAAAATAAAAAAAGAAAAGGATGGAATCAACATGAAAAAGCTTCTCTCCCTGATGCTGGTTGTGGCAATGGTTGCCACCCTTTGCAGCGTCACCGCCCTGGCCGACCCCGGCTACAAGAAAGACATCCGCATCGGCACCCTGGCCGACCTGACCGTGGCCTGCCGCTATGCCGGCACCGCCACCGTGACCACCCAGACCTGCAACTCCACCTTCAATGGTCTGGTCGCCATCCAGACCGACGGCACCGCCGTGGCAGAGCTGGCTACCGACTGGACCTCCAACGACACCGCTACCGAATGGACCTTTACCCTGCGGGAGGGCGTGAAATTCCACGACGGCAGCGACTTTACCGCTGAAGACGTGAAATTCACCTGGGACTACTGCTCCACCACCTCTAACGAGGGCGTTTCCCAGGCAATCTCCGGCATCACCTATGTGGACGAGGTGGTTGTGGACGCCCCCTACCAGGTCACCTTTAAGCTGAAGGCTCCCTCCGCCGACTGGCTGAACTACGCCGCCCAGGACATCCTGAGCAAGACCGCCTGCGAAACCATGGGCATCCTGGAAGGCCAGAAGATCGGCACCGGCCCCTACTACTTCGACTCC
>JAXECZ010000002.1:0-2928 GCA_034104845.1 Faecousia sp.
ATGCGGGCAAATATCCCATGTACTTTTCCAGTTCGCGGCGATATACGATGGTTTGCCTGTAGTCTTCACGGTAACCGGGTAAGACCCATGGGAGAAGCTTGTTTGCCAGCTCGTAACCAGCATAATGCGCCAGCTTGGGTCCATAGACATCCAGCAGCGTAAAGTAGCCAGAAATGGCCTTCTCAGCCCCTCTGGCGGCTTCTGAAAGGGTTTTGATAAAAGCCTCACGAATATGATACGCATCCATAGCAGGAGGGAAATGGCCAATCTTTCACACGATTATCTATCTTTCACACGATTTGTAGCCGCTAAAAGGTGACAATCCTCCTACAAACAAGAACGACCGCTGTGGCTCAACACCGCAGCGGTTCTGAATTTCGCAGGCTCTATGTCAATAGTTGGGGTAGAGATAAAAAGAAATTATTGCAAGTCGTGTCGGAGAGATATCTCCGGCACGATTTTCATGTACGGTAGAAGAGGATTCTATTTCTGAAATTGCGGAAATTACGCATTCCGAAGCAGACCCGTTTCAAAACTTTGGTCTTGTTGTTGCAGCCCTCAATAAAACCGTTTGACCATGGTACATCCATAGAATTGAGTATCTCGTTGAACCAGTTGCGATATGCTTTCGTACAATCGTTGAATTCAGGCAGATCCATGACTTCCACGGCTAGCAGCCAATCTGCAAGCATTTTCTTACCCTCAGCCGAAGATTTTGAACGAATCACAGTAAGGAACTCATTCTTCAAGCGGTAGGCATCGGCAAGTCTGGGAACAATCTCAAACATGAATGCCAATCGGTCAGCTTCTTCATCGGTCAGTTTTTCAATAGGCTTCATCAGAAGATACCTGGATTTCTTAAAGTACTTTCGGAACCTGGCAGACAGCTTGTTCTGCTCATTCTTCCTGACCCGTTCCATCGCCCAGTAGACTTGCCGAATAACATGATACCTGTCTGCAACGATCACCGCATTTTTGAAGCAAACCTTAGCTACCTGCCGAAAGTGTGGATTCATGTCACAAACAAAGTATTTTACGTTCTTTTTGGATTCAAATTGTGAGAAATATTTAATCAAATCACTCTCATAACGGTTAGGAAGAATGTCTATTACCTTGCGGTTTTGCGGATCGGCAACTATGCTGTTGTACTTTTGACCGCCGGAATTACCCTTGAACTCGTCCAGAGAGACCACCTCAGGGAGCTGCTTCGGCTTAAAATTGACACATCTGAAATAGCGCATGGCGGTCACACCGGATACATTGAAACGGGATCCGATCTCCTTGGCGGATACAACCTTTTCAAAGGCATGGATGATCTCGGCCACCAGTCGGCTGGTGACGCGGTAATAGCGGGGTAGAAATGTGTTGCGCTCAAAGAAACGCTTACCGCAGTCACAGCGGTAACGGCGTTTCCGAAGGTGCAGGAAGGTATTTCTTGCCAGCGGGACATCCTTGATAGTTTGCATCCGATAGTCGTGTACACGGTCTGTGACGGAGCCGCAGACAGGGCAAGTATGCGCTTTTCTGGGAAGCTCGATAAAGATGTGGAGTTCCTCAGAAATATTCTCCACATTCGTAATAATTACATCTTCCAAATTCAGAAGTTGTGCTGTATAATCCTGATTGAGCATAGAGATTCTTCTTCCTTTCTGTGTTGTAGGGGTACATTCATTGTAAAGGATTTTATCTCTATGCTCAACTTATAGATATTGCTTTGGGGCCAGGCTCACCGCCTGACCCCAACATTTATTATAGAACCATTTCGCACAAAAATATGGAAATAACCTGGTTTTTGCGTATATAAACAAAAATAAGCACCGTAATCTGGTATCAAAATTACGGTGCTTATATGGTGGGGGAAGGTGGATTCGAACCACCGAAGCGATAAGCAGCAGATTTACAGTCTGTCCCCTTTGGCCACTCGGGAATTCCCCCATATTTAATTCTCCGGAGAGAACGCTGGAGCCGGTAGACGGACTCGAACCCCCGACCTGCTGATTACAAATCAGCTGCTCTACCGACTGAGCTATACCGGCGACTCACGCGGAACGATAGTATTATACCACGGGTTTTCAAAAAGTCAAGCATTATTTCTGAAAATGCGAAATTTTTTGTCAAAGAGCCAGCCGCTGCAAAAACCCCTCCCCCAGACGGGGGAGGGAGAATGGTTAGAGTTGGATATCCAGCTTGGAGACAACGGCGGCGCAGCGGGGGCAGAGGCCCTCGGCGTTGGCGTTTTCCGAGTGCATCCAGCAGCGGGGGCACTTTGCACCCTTGGCTTCGGACACGCCCACGGTGAGGTTGGGGAAGTTCACACCGGAAGCAACCTCGGCGCCCTCCTCCGGGGCACCCCAGGCGCAGTTGGAGACGAGGAAGATCTCTGCCAGGTTCACACCCTCGCAGGCCTTTTTCAGGGCCTCGTCGGCGGCTTCCAGGGTCACATGAGCCTCCAGCGCCTTGCCGATGCGCTTATCGGCCCGGGCTTTTTCCAGCACACCGTTTACATCCTGGCGCAGCTTGATAACGGTATCCCACCGGGACATCTTCTCGTCGCTGAGGACGTAGGCGGCGCAGTCTTCGGGCATCTGGTTCAGCAGGATATTCCGGGCGTCGTCCCCCTCCCGGTGGGGCATGGCCTGCCAGATTTCGTCGCAGGTGAAGGCCAGGATGGGGGCGAAGAGCTTAGCCATGGCATCCACAATGAGATACAGGGCGGTCTGGGCGGAGCGCCGGCGCAGGCCATTCTTTTCCTCACAGTAGAGCCGGTCCTTCAGGATGTCCAGGTAGAAGCTGGACAGCTCCACCACGCAGAAATCGTTGATGGCGTGGGTGACCAGATGGAATTCATAGCCGTTGTAGGCCTTACGGCAGGCGGCAATCAGGGCATTCAGCTTGGTCAGGGCCCACTTATCCAGCTCCTCCATCTCG
>JAXECZ010000143.1:0-21687 GCA_034104845.1 Faecousia sp.
TTGCGGTTTTCGGATTCCAGCCAAATGCTGCTTTCAAATTCATTGGCTTTCTGTACAAAGTAGGTAGCTTGCTTATTGTGCAGGCCGGATTCGCAGCGCACAACAACTTCTTTGTTGAACATATCGATACACTCCTTTACATCACGTTCGTTGGAACGCAATGAATCTACCTACATAATACCATTTTTGCCGAAAAAGTCAACCAATTTTCGGTGGACTTGCACAAAGCCAGAGATTTTTGTGCAACTTTCCACAATCCTGCTTTTTACAGCAGAATTGTCAAGCGTACTTTATGCAAATTCCGCAATGGTTACTCCGTCTTCGCCCTCGCCGTAAACACCCAAACGGAATTTTTTTACAAACTTATTCCGTTTCAGGGATTGGTGTACTGCCTGCCGCAGAGCGCCGGTTCCTTTGCCGTGGATGATCCGAACAGAAGAGAGCTTTGCGCGCATAGCTTCATCCATGTACCGGTCCAGGACGCAGATCGCCTCCACCGTATCCATGCCTCTCAAATCAATCTCCGAGGACATGGCGGTCATTTTCATCTCCCGGCCAGAATGAGCTGGGTGCCCTCCTTTGGCTTTATAGGGATTCTCCTGTTCCAGCAGGTAGATTTCCTCCGCCTTGGCGTTGAGCTTCATGATGCCCGCCTGGAGCTGATAGGTGCCGTCCTTATTGATGGCCAGGACGCTGGCTTTCATTCCCAGCTTCAGCAGCTCTACAGTGTCCCCCACCAGAATGTCCCGGGTGGGCTTGGGACGGCTCTTTTCCGGCTGATTGGCCCGGATTCGATCCTCAGTCTCGTTCAGCGTCCGGCGAAGCTCTGCCTGGCGCTGGTTGATGCCGGTTGTGTCGGCGCTGTCCTGAAGCTGCTTGCGGAGAGCCTTGATTTCCTCCGATGCCAGATTGGCCGCGGTGCGAGCCTCGTCGATGATGCTCTGGGCCTCTCTGCGCGCGGCTTCCATGGCCTTTTCTTTCTCCTTGCGAAGCTGGGCCTGGTATTCCTCGCTCTGCTGCTTGATCTTGGCGGTTTCCTGCTTCAGCTTCTCCGCCTCCAGCCTTGCGCTTTCCATCTGCTGCCGCTGCTGCTCCAGCTGGGACAGCACATCCTCAAAATCCTTGTCGCTTTTCCCCACCAGATCGCTGGCTTCTTTCAGGATCTCCTCCGAGAGGCCCAGCTTCCTGGAAATGGCAAAGGCATTGGACTTTCCGGGGATGCCGATCAGGAGCTTGTAGGTGGGCTGCAGCGTTTCCACGTCAAATTCGCAGGATGCATTGATGACGCCCTTTGTCCGCATGGCGTAGAGCTTGAGCTCCGCATAATGGGTGGTTGCCACAACCCGGCTGCCCATTTTCCGGCTGAATTCAATCAGCGCAATGGCCAGAGCAGCACCCTCCGCCGGGTCGGTACCGGCGCCCAGCTCGTCGTAGAGCACCAGTGTGCGGTCATCACACTGGGCAACCACATCCACAATGGTTCGCATATGGCTGGAAAAGGTGGACAGGCTCTGGGCAATGGACTGCTCATCGCCAATATCGGCAAGGATCGCATCAAAGGTGGAAAGGGTGCTGCCATCCCCTGCCGGGATGTGCATGCCGCATTCCGCCATCAGGGTCAAAAGGCCGATGGTCTTCAAGGTGACGGTTTTTCCGCCGGTATTGGGTCCGGTGATGATCATGGTATCAAAATCCGAACCAAGCCGCAGGGAGATGGGAACCACCTTCTGCGGGTCGATCAAGGGATGCCGGGCGTTGCGAAGTGCAATTTGGCCGCAGTCATTCATGATCGGGGCCCAGGCCCGCATTCTGTAGGCAAGCTTTGCTTTTGCAAAAATCACATCCAGCTGAACCAGCATGCTGTAATCCAGATTGATGTCCTCCGCGTGGGCAGCGGCTTCGCTGGACAGCTCTGCCAGAATCCGCTCAATTTCCTTTTTCTCTTTCAGCTCCAGCTCCCGCAGGGCGTTGTTGGCGTTGACGGCGGACATGGGCTCCACAAAATAGGTGGAGCCGGTGGCGGAAACATCGTGCACCAGGCCGGGGACATCATTCTTGCACTCGGATTTCACCGGCACCACATATCTTCCCTGGCGAATGGTGATGATGGGTTCCCGAAGAAACTTGCTGTAGGCCGGGGAGGAAATCACCTTTTGCAGGCTGTCCCGGATTTTTCCCGCCTGAATCCGCATATGCCGCCGGATATCGGAAAGCTCCGATGAGGCGGTATCGGCAATCTCCTCCTCGGACAAGATCGCACCGAAGATTCGGTCCTCCAAATATTTGTTGGCAGTGAGCGCATGGAACAGAGGATCCAGAATGGTAGCCTGGTCATCCTCCGACACATAGCCCTTAATGGTTCTGGCGCACCGAAGCACGCCGCCAATGGAAAGCAGCTCCTTTGGCTGCAAGCTTCCGCCCCGGTCAGCCCGTTCCAGACTGGGGGAAACGTCACACACATTGGAAAAGGCCGGGTTTCCTTTTCTGGTGCACAGCTCCGAGGCGGCTGTGGTCTGCTGGAGCATCAGCTGGACCTCCTCCAAATCGGAGCTGGGCCGAAGGCTGCGGCAGCTCTCCTTTCCTCCCTGGCTGCCTGCACATTCCGCAAGAAGCGCAAGAACCTGATCAAGCTCCAGCTTCATCAGGGATTTTTCATACAATTCAGACATGGTTATCTCCTAGATTATGTAGCTTCCAGCTGCTGATCGTGAAAGCAAATTGATTTATAGTAGTCCAGCGCGGAGAAGCCTCTCTCCAGCTGGGTGGTGAGAAATCCCTCTGTGAGTTCGGACAATTGCCCCATCTGCTGCTGACTGAGCCGGAAAGAAAACAGCTTTTTGGGTTCGCAGAAACAGATGAACCGCATGGCCTCCAAAATTCCCGGTGTCACCGGAAAGCGGATTCCCGTGGAGGCGGCATCCCGGCAGCCCTGGCATTCCAGAAGTCCGGAAGACAGGTCAAACCGATCCGGTGTCTGGCTTCCGCAGACATGGCAGCCGAACAAATCCGGCGTATAGCCGGAAAGGCAGGCGGCCCGCAGCTCAAACACCGCTTTCACCTGGCACAGGGGCAGCTTCAGCTCCGAAAGGCCATACAGACAGTTCAGCAGCAATGCTTGCAGCTCCGGCGTGGGGTAATCCTCCTGGGAAAGCACCTCGGACACCTGGGCAAAATAAGAGGCCAGGGAAAGCTGCTCCAAATCGCAGCGAAGCTTTTGGAATAGATTCAGCACATGGGCCTCGTTTACGGTGTATTGCCCTCGATATTCAAACAGCGTGAATTCCCCATAGGCCAGCAGCTGACACACAGCAGAAAGCGGACTGTTTTTTCGCCGCAGCCCCCGGGCCTTTACCGTCAGCTTTCCGTGTTTTTTGCTCAGAACGGTGAGCAGTGCATCCTGGTCACCGTAATCCGACACTCTGAGGACGATTCCCTGAATCGTCAGATACATGCTTCCCCTCCGTTTTTGCAGCGGCGCTGTAAAGCAGATAGGCTTCCGGTGCGCCGGTTTCCAGAAAAACATTCCAAAAGTCTGCCGAATTCATAACCATCCCTCCAGGGATAGCTTTTGCAGCAGGGGTGGAATAACACCTGGAAATTATTCACTGTATCCAAAATTCCGAACCAGAAAATCGCTGTCCCGCCAGTTTTCCTTTACCTTGACCCAGGTGGTCAAATACACCTTCGTACCCATAAATTTCTCGCAGTCAGAGCGGGCCATGGAGGAGATCTTTTTCAGCATTTCTCCCCCTTTTCCGATGATTATGCCCTTGTGGCTGGCTTTTTCGCAGTAAATGGTGGCGTCAATGTCGATGATTCCGTTGTCCCGTTCCGAGAACCTGCCGATCTCAACGGCTGTTCCATGGGGCACCTCCCGATCCAGGCACCAAAGAAGCTTTTCCCGGATGATTTCCGCCATCACCTGCCGCTCCGGCTGGTCGGTGGTGATGTCCTCGGGAAACAGGAACGGGCCCTCAACGGCGTACTTTTCACATACCTTCAGCAGGTCATCCACTCCGTCGCCGGTTTTCGCGGAGATGGGGACAATGGCATCAAAATCCGCCTTTTGGGAATATACCTGAATCACTTTCAAAAGTGCGTCCTTTTCCACGGTATCGATTTTATTGATGGCAAGAACCGCAGGGCTTCCGCTGCTTTGGATCTTGGCCAGCAGTCCCTCCTCCTGAGGGCCAACGGAAGCGATGGGCTCCACCACCAGGATGGTCAGATCCACATCTGCAATGGATTCCTGGGCAACGTTCACCATGTAATCTCCCAGTTTGGTTCTTGCCCGGTGGTAGCCAGGGGTATCCACAAACACGAATTGGGTATTTTCTCTCGTAACAATGCCGCAGATGCGGTTTCTGGTGGTCTGGGGCTTGTTGGAAACAATGGCGATTTTCTCCCCCACCAGATAATTGGTCAGGGTGGATTTCCCCACATTGGGCCGGCCTGCAATGGTGATCATTGCGGTTTTTGTCTTCATAATCAATCTCCTGTAGTATTATTTTTCACTGCGCTGCATCCCAGGAATCCCGGCGGCGATTGCCTCTTCCCTGCTTCGCATTTGGCGTTTTTGCGGCCCCTCGTCCAGATGGTCATACCCGAGCAGGTGGAGCATGGAATGGATGGTCAAATACCCCACCTCCCGCTTGGTGCTGTGGCCGAATTCCGCAGCCTGGGCCACAGCCCGTTCCAGGGAGATGCACATATCCCCCAGGGGGCAAAGGCCGGTACCGGGATCGATGTACTCCGTCCAATCCTTAGGCGGCGCACCAGCGGTCAGGCTAAACATAGGAAAGCTGAGCACATCTGTAGGCTTGTCAATATTCCGGCTGGCCTTATTGATGGTTTGGATCCCCGCATCGTCCGTAACCAGCACATTGATTTCGCAGGGAACGGTAATTCCCTCCGCTTTCAGGGTTTCCCGGATACAATTGCGAATGTTTCCGCCGATCATCAGCTTCTGAATGAGATTCCCCTCAAAAACCAAATTGATTTTATTTCTCATGACTTTTTCCTCTGATCATGTCCTTTTATTTCCCTGGGCTTATTCTCTGCCCTCTGAGCGGCCCGTTCGTAGGCGTTTATGATTTCCTGCACCAGGGCATGCCGCACCACATCGGCGGAGGTAAGGCGGCAGATAGCAATATCCTTTACCCCCTCCAAGACCCGGATGGCATCCTTCAGTCCGGAGGTTTTGTCCTCCGGCAGATCGATCTGGGTGATGTCGCCGGTGATGACGATTTTCGAGCCAAAGCCCAGACGGGTCAAAAACATTTTCATCTGCTCACGGGTGGTGTTCTGGGCTTCGTCCAGGATGATAAAGCTGTCGTCCAGGGTGCGGCCGCGCATATAGGCCAGGGGTGCGACCTCAATGGAGCCACGCTCCTGGTATTTTTGAAAGGTCTCGGCCCCCAGCATATCGTAAAGGGCATCATACAGGGGGCGCAGATAGGGGTCAACCTTTGTCTGCAAATCACCGGGCAAAAATCCCAGCCGCTCCCCTGCTTCCACCGCCGGCCGCGTCAGCACGATCCGGTTGACGGTTCGCTCCCGGAAGGCGGCCACTGCGGCGGCAACGGCCAAATAGGTTTTTCCGGTACCGGCGGGGCCCACGCCGATGGTGACCGTGTTCTGGGCGATGGCTTTCATATATTTCTGCTGACCCACGGTTTTGGCCTTGATGGGCTTGCCCTTTGCGGTGATGCAAACCACATCCTTGGTCATCTGAGTTACCTGCTGATCGTTCCCCTCGTTGACCAGGGTGATCAGATAGCGTACCCGCTGCTCATCGATGGTTTCTCCCTTGGAGGCCAGGGTCAGAAGCCCCTCTAGGGTGCGAACGGCTTTGTCCGCCATCTCTTCATCACCGGACACCTTTAAGTCCGTCCCCCGATTGATGATGCGGACATTCATGGCATCCTCAATTCTCTTTATGTTTTCGTCAAAGGAACCGAATACGGCGATGACATCCTCCAAACGGTCCGCATTGACAATTCGTTCAACCACTTTGCTCATAAGGGGCTCCATTCTCCAAACGTTCCCTGCCGATCATCTCCGAGCAGACATACCGCCCGGACAACCGATAGCAGCCGGTTTGCAGCTTTACCACTTCCTCTGCGCCGGAAATGGTACCGGCAATCATTTGGCTTGATAAATATTTCCGGGAAAAATCGCTTAACTGGCCTTTCACCGTGTTTTCCTCCAGGGTCTTTTCCTCTGTGGAATCCCAAAACAAGGTATCGCAGGCAAGGGAAACCGGAAGCGAAAAGCCACCGGGAAGTGTCAGACGATATTCCCTGCTTATTCTACCACAACTGCTATCCCAAATTCCACTATCTTTCCATAAATTTATTCGTTTTTTTCCAAGGACGATGGAGTAGCGCCGCTCTGTCCGCTGATTGTCTGTTTTCACCTGGCAGGTTGACGGGGTCAAGATGTCCAGGCTTCTCAGCGTTTGGGCATAGATTTCTCCCTGGGCACGTTCCGCCCGGATGCTCAGGCCGCAGTCGGTAAAGCCGGAAATCAGAACCTGGCCCTGCTTCACCGCCTGACCCTGCCGGCATTGAATATCCCCCCGGGAGGCGGTAACGGACTGCACGATCCCGTCCCGCACCGCAATGATGCTGCTCACCTCCTTTGGATTCCTTGCCTCTTTTTCGGCAGCCGTCCGCTCTCTTACGGAAATCACCGCTTTGCATCCATAGGTATTGATCCCCGCCCATTGCAGCTGGGGAATTGCGGAGAGCAGGGTATTTTTCATTTTTTCGCTTCGCACCTCGGCACAGGAAGAAAACAGAGTAATTCCGGCTTGATCTGCTTCCTCCAGAATTTTCCTGGTGGGAATCAATTGGTTCCCCTGCACTTCCACCCAAAGGATCCTTGTGGGAAGCCACAGGCTGATAAGGAAAAACAGCAATAAGCCGGTGTAAAAGAGAGGCCGATGAAGGACACTTTGCTGGAGGGAATGGAGAAAGGTATTTTGAAGCAGTGAGATCCGGTCCCCCCTTTTCTCCAAAAGCCTTTGAAGCGCCGGAAAATGCTTTCTGCCGATTTGGAAGCTGTATGTCAGGTCATCCTCCTGCTGAAAACCGAAAACAGGAATGGATTTTTCATTCAGCAGAGCGATGCTTCTCCAAATATCGGCACTGACCACCTGAACCCGGATTCTGTCCCGGAAAGCGTTCCTCCTCTTCATTTCCTCTCCCTCCGATGCAGGCAGATGCCGTCGATCCGACCGGTCACCACCAGCTTCACCCTGGTCATCTGTTCCAGCGTCAAGCCGCAGCCGTTGATCTGGATTTCCCCGTATTTCATTTTGATTCCGATTTGCTCCCTGGAATACTGGATGACGCCCAGGTGGTTTTCGATCAAGACCCGGCTGCCGCCGGCCAGCTCCACAATGGGGATTGCCGGAAACAGCTCCGGATAAACGGTTTTCTCCAAAAGGTAATCCTTGATATTTTGCTTAGGCTTCATCGTCTCACCTCTTCTGAAAAGCATATGTATGAGCAGGGCACCGGTTGCATAGATTCTTTCGAGGTGAGGAAATTTGGAAAACAGAAGGTGGTTTGCCGCCGCAGCCGCAGCCTTGGGGATGCTGGCATTGATTCTGGACAGCCGGACAGCCTTTTCCGGGGGCGCTGAGGGCGTTGCGCTCTGCATCAAAACCGTGATTCCGGCCCTGTTCCCCTTTTTGTTTCTCAGCGGCATTTTTACTGCCGCGTTCCGTGGGAGCAATGGTTCCCTGCTGGGCATTT
This sequence comes from Faecousia sp., assembly GCA_034104845.1. GTDB lineage: Bacteria > Bacillota > Clostridia > Oscillospirales > Oscillospiraceae > Faecousia. The sequence goes on from JAXECZ010000143.1 coordinate 7,764, forward strand.
TGGGGAAGCTGTTTCTATTGCCGCCCTCCCTGTCCTTTCTTCTGGTTCCAGCCTTTTTGGGCGGCTATCCCATCGGGGCGCAGTGTCTCTCTCAGCTCTGCCGATCCGGGCTTTTGGAAAAGAAGCAAGCGGAGCGGATGCTCTGCTTCTGCAGCAACGTAGGGCCAGCCTTCGTTTTTGGAATCCTTTCCCTGAAATTTGAACGGAAATGGCTTGTTTGGGCAGTCTGGCTGATCCAGATTCTCAGCGCCTGGACCGCAGCCAGATTCTTTCTTGTCCCAGGCATCCAGGAGTCCGCCCTCTCCGCCGAAAAACCCGAAGCCCATTCACGCGCCGGAATGGAACCGGCAATTGGCGCCATGCTCAAAATCTGCGGCTGGGTAATTCTGTTTCGGGTGATAATCGAATTTCTGGACAAGTGGTCTTTCCATGCCGTCCCTCCGACCTGGCGTGTGGCCCTCATCGGATTGCTTGAGCTCTCCAATGGCTGCTGCAGCCTGAATCTCATTCCCCAGGAGGGGCTGCGGTTTGTGATTTGCAATGGTATCCTCGCCTTTGGCGGGGTCTGTGTGGCCTACCAAACCGGATCGGTGTGTCCGGGGATGAAGCTGACCGGTTACTATACCGGCAAAGCGTTTCAGGCGGCAATTGCCCTTTTATTGGCCTATGGGATAGCTTTCCGATCCTGGCTTGTGCTTCCCGCGTGGTTGTTGGCCACCCTGCTTCTGCCGAAATACCTGCAAAAAAGAGTAGAAATTCTCCGGGAACTGATGTATAATGGAAACAAGAAAAACGGAGGAATGTGTTATGCTGTTTCGCAAGAAGATTGAACGCGCCTGCTCCTACTGCGCCCACGGGGCCAAGCTGGACGAGGATACCTGCCTTTGCAGCAAACGTGGACTGAAAAGCAGCGGCGACAGCTGCCGCAAATTTAAATACGACCCCTGCAAACGGGTGCCCTTCAAATCCAAAGCGCTGGATTTTTCCCAGTTTCAGGACCGCGACTTTTCCCTGGGCGAATAATTGCAGAAATATAAGCTTATCCCGTTCAAGACCAAACTTGAACGGGATTTTTCTGAATATGAAATTCAAGGAAACAGCTGCTCCGCAGCAGATGCGCCGCCCGCCTGAATGAAGGTATTGGGCACATCCCCTACGATCACCGTCTCCGCCACGACCACCTGGCTGGAAACGGAGAAGCTGCTGGTTTCTCCCAGAACCAAAACCGATGCATCCACCTGGATCTCCATAATGAGCTGGTGCAGCGTCTGGTTGATTCCCGCCTGATGGAAATTGCTGAAAAAATACGCCTCACTGTTTCGGATAGCCAGGATGTGAACGGGAATGGTGAAGCCCTTTCCGGAAAAGAATTCCGGAAGAAACAGGCTGCCTATGGGAATGCCAATATCAGCAGCATCCAGTGCCAAAATCTTCCCGTTGATGATGTTGAGGATATCGGTTTTTAAATGGTTGATCTCACCGATATTGGTTTTCAGTGCGGTGATGCGTCCGTTCAGGTCCTTTTCAAAATACACGATCCGGTCGTATTGAATATTCCCGTTTTCAATCTGCTTTGCGATGGCGTCGTTTGCCAAATCCGATGTGGCATTTTTCACACTGGTTTCCGCCAGATCCCGAATGGTCAGCCGGTACTTGCTTCGCAGTGCAAAAAAGGCTGCCATCAGGATCAAAAACAACACAAGAATCGTGGCACACAGTCGTCTCAGTCTTCTCCGCATCTTGCTCCCCTCCCGGAAAGCCTATGAGGAAAACAGAACGGATATTACAGTTTTTTCAGGTACATGGAGGCGGTTTTCGCCATGAGCTTTTTGGTGCCGATGTCGTCAAAGGCGATTTCCAGCAGGGCGTCGCCGCCCATCTTGGTGACTGTCAGCACCATGCCCCGCCCAAAGGCCGCATGCTGCACCATATCCCCCTGCTGAAGCTCCAGCATGGGAGCAGAGGGCTTGGCAGAGATCATGGAGCTCTCGCTGTGATAATGGGGCCGTGGCTTTGGGGAATTGTAAGCGGAATAGGGTCTGTCCCCTGTAGAAGCGGAGAACTGGCTGGGACGGAAGCCGCCTTTTTTGATGATGCAATCCTCCGGAATCTCCCGCAAAAATCTGGAGGGCATGGAAGCGGAGGTGCGGCCGTAAATCATCCGCTGCCGGGCGTATGTAATGGTAAGGGACTGCTTGGCCCGGGTGATGGCCACATAGCACAACCGGCGCTCCTCCTCCATCTCCTCCGCGTCGCCGATGGAGCGCTGGCCCGGGAACAAGCCATCCTCAAAGCCCACCAGAAATACATGGGGGAATTCCAACCCCTTGGCGGAGTGCATGGTCATCATCACCACCGCGTCGTCGGATTCATTGTACTGCTCGATATCCGTATAGAGGGCAATTTCCTCCAGGAATCCAGCCAGAGTCGGCTGGGTGGCGTTTTCCATGTAGGAGTGAATGCTGGATTTTAACTCGCGGACGTTCTCCAATCTGGTTTTGTTTTCTTCCGTATCCTTTGCAGTGAGCATGTCCGCATAGCCGGTGCGTCTGACCAGCTCATCGTAGAAATCCGGAAGACTGACCCCGTCCTCCAGCAGCTTGGCCAAATCCTCGATCATGGCGGAAAACTGCAGAAATTTCATGGCAGACTTTTCCAGGGGCGCATAGGAGTAGGGGTCGGCAATCACATCATACAGAGGCTTGTCCTCCGCCTCCGCCAGCCGCTCTGCCATTTCCATGGCTTTGGGCCCCAGGCCCCTGGGGGGATTGTTGATGATCCGGCGAAGACGCAGAGAATCCGCCCGGTTGTTGATGACGCAAAGATAGGAAAGCATATCCTTGATTTCCGCCCGGTCGAAGAACCGGGTACCGCCGATCACCCGGTATGGAATGCCGTTGCGTTTCATGGCGTATTCCAGAGCGTTGGATTGGGCATTGGTTCGATAGAGAATGGCAAAATCCTTCATGCCCTTTCCGTTGGCTGCGGCGAGCACCTTTCCGGCGACGAAATTCGCCTCCGCTCCCTCATCTGCGGCCTCATAGACGGTGATGGGGTCGCCGGAGCCGTTGGCGGTCCAGAGCTTTTTCCCCTTTCGGCCGAGATTGTGGGATATCACGGCGTTGGCTGCATTGAGGATGGACTGGGTGGAACGGTAATTCTGCTCCAAGCGAATGGTACGGCAGCCCCGGAACTGCTTTTCAAAGCTGAGAATGTTTTCGATGGTAGCGCCCCGGAACCGGTAAATGCTCTGGTCGTCATCACCCACCACGCAGATATTCTCATAGCCCCCCGCAAGCATGGAGGTGAGCAAATACTGCATATGGTTGGTATCCTGATATTCGTCCACCAGCACATAGCGGAATTTCCGCTGGTAATAGTGAAGGATCTCCTCGTTTTGCTGAAGCAGCTGAACGGTAACGTAGATGATATCGTCAAAGTCCAGGGCATTATTCTCCTTCAGCTGGGTCTGGTATTTTTCATAAGCCTTGGCAATGTATTTCGCCTTAATGTCCCCCGTCCGCTCCGCAGCTTGGAGCATTTCCTTTGCGGAAATCATCTTGTCCTTCTGCCGGCTGATGGCACCCAGGACATACTTGGGCGGAAAGGTTTTTTCGTCCATGTCCAGCTCCTTGAGGACACCTTTCATCACCCGCTCCGAGTCGGAGGTATCGTAGATGGTAAAGCTGCGGGAATAGCCCATGGCTTCAATATCCCGGCGGAGGATCCGGCAGCAGGCGGAATGAAAGGTCATGGCCCAGATATCCTCGGCGGTTGGGCCGAGAAGCATAGAGAGCCGGTCCTTGATTTCATTGGCTGCCTTGTTGGTGAAGGTAATGGCAATGATGCTCCAGGGGACGGCAGGCTCCACCTGGCAGAGTCGATCCGCCCGCTGCCGGTCCTCCTGGGAGGCGAATTCATCCATCCCCTCCAGAAAAGCGACCGCCTCTTCCGTCAGCCCGGCAGGGATTTCGCTGCAATCGCTGCCCCGGCCGAAACGCATGAGGTTCGCGATCCGGTTGATCAGCACGGTTGTTTTGCCGCTGCCCGCGCCAGCCAGCAAAAGCAGCGGCCCCTCGGTGGTTAATACGGCTTTTCGCTGCATCTCGTTCAGCTGGGAAAACTGAGCTGCAATGTATTTTTTTCTCGCCGCGAGAAATCTTTCTTCCATTTGTTCAGTCATAGACACACCTGTTATCTCATAAGGATGGGTCTATTTTACTCCATTTTGAGAAAAAGGTAAAGAGGTCTACAGCAGGAATTCACGAATTTTCTCCAAGGCCTTTTTTTCGATTCTGGAAACCTGAACCTGGCTGACATGCATCACCTTTGCCACCCGCTGCTGGGTCAGGCTGTGGTAATACCGCAGCTGAATCACCAGCCGTTCCCGCTCCGGCAGCTTGTCCACCGCCTGCCGCAGGGCAATTTTTTCCACCATACGATCCTCGGACTCCGTATCGGTGAGGATGTTTTCCAGGCAGAATCCGTCCTCTCCCGTCTCCTGATGGATGGATTCCGTGGCAGCCGTGGCCGTCTCCGCAATGGCGATTTCCTCCGGAGAAAAGCCGGTTTGCTCCGACAGCTCCTGAATGGTTGGCTCCCGCCCCAATAAGGCGGTCAGCTTGCTTCGCACGCCCTTGATTGCGGCGGACTGCTCTTTCAGGCTGCGGGATACCTTTACCGTGCCGTCGTCCCGAAGAAAACGGCGTATTTCACCGGAGATTTTGGGAACGGCATAGGTGGAAAACTGTGTTCCGAAATCCAGGTCAAAGCCCTCAATGGCCTTTAAAAACCCCAGGCATCCCAGCTGATACAGGTCCTCCGTTTCCACCCCTCTGCCGATGAAGCGCCGGGCGATGGACCATATCAGGCCGGAATTCTCATTGATCAATTGCTCCGAGGCATTCTGATCCCCGTGCTGCGCCAGTTCGATCAGCTCTTCCGTTCTGCTCATTTACGTCGCTGCAGCTTTCGGCGCATATGAACGGTCGTGCCCTTTCCGGTGGAAGAGGTCACCTCAAAGCTGGTCATAAAGCTCTCCATAATGGTAAAGCCCATACCGCTTCGCTCCGCCCCTCCGGTTGTAAAGGAGGGGCGTCTGGCCTGCTCCACATCCGCGATTCCAATTCCCTTGTCCTTGATGACAATATCCAGCACATTGTCCTTCAGGATTCTGCACCGCAGGGTAATATTCCCGATTTCGTTGGGATAGGCATGGACGATGCAGTTTGTTACCGCTTCCGAAACGGCGGTGCGGATATCACCCAATTCCTCCAGAGTTGGGTCCATCTGCGCCGCAAAGCAGGCCACAGCGCTGCGGGCAAAGGCCTCATTGGCAGACCGGCTGGGGAATTCCAAAATCATGTAGTTTTCAAATTTCATGAGACCGCCTCCCGTATTTCCACCAGCTTGTCAATTCCGGAGGCCCGGAACACCCGCATGGGCTGAGGAGAAATACCGGAAAGAAGCAGCTTCCCCTCAATCTGTGCCATGTTTCGCAGGGCATTGATGACCACCGCGATTCCGGAGGAATCCACAAAGGTCACATCCTGAAAGTCCAATACACAAACCTCCGGCATATAGGCCTCGATTTTGGCGCTGATGATTTGGATATATGCCTTGGCACAGTGATGATCGATTTCACCGGTCAAAGCGATGGTTAATTTTCCGTTTTCCAGAAAACTGGTAAAGTGCATTTGGAAATCCTCCTTTGCAAAACTGCTGGTTGCAGTATAATCCCTATGTTGCAAAAATACAGTCGGAAGTCCGTATAAAAAAAACAGGGCAGGAGAAAAACATGGGTCTTTCCTCTGCCTTGTTGTTTTGCTTCTGTTTAAAAAAGGGCCCTGGTCAACCGAAACGGTCAACCAGGGCTTGCGTAGAAAATCGGGATGTTAAAGTGCCTGCATGGCGGCCAGGCTCTGTTCCAGACCGGCAATCAGATCCCGGGCCTTTTGCGCCTTGGCCCGTTCTGCATTCACCACTGCCTCAGGAGCCCGGGAGACGAAATTCTCGTTGGAGAGTTTTCCCTCCAGCCCCTGCAAATTCTTTCTGGCCTTTTCCAGCTCCTTGGTGATACGTTCCAGCTCCTTGGCAATGTCCACCAGCTGTCCCATGGGGATATACAACTTGGCATCGGCAGTGGCGCAGGTGACCATGCCGTTCAGGTTTTCCGGCTCGGCATCCAGCATGGTCACGCTGTCGGCGTAGGCCAGACGCTGGATAAAGCCCTCGCCCTCGGTAAACACCTGGGGCTTGGAGGTCAGCACATACAGCGCCGCTTTCTTGGAGGGAGGAACATTCATTTCCGCCCGGCGGTTACGGATGGAGCGGATGGCATTCATCACGGATTCCATGTGGGATTCCTCTTCCTGGAATGCCAGCTTCTCGCTGTATTCCGGCCACTTGGCAGCGATCAGGGCTTCCCCCTCATGGGGCAAGCTCTGCCAGATCTCCTCCGTGATAAAAGGCATAAACGGATGCAGCAGCCGTAGGATCTGATCCAGCACATACACCAACACCGCAGTGGCGGTCTGCTTCCGATCCGCGTCCTCACCATAAAGTCTGGCCTTGGTCAGCTCAATATACCAGTCGCAGTAGGTGTCCCAGATGAAGTCATAGACCTTTTGAACGGCCACGCCCAGCTCGTACTTTTCCAGATTGTCCGTCACTTCGGCAATCAGGGTATTCAGCTTGGACAGCACCCACTTGTCGGAGATTTCCAGCTTCTCCATTGCGGGCAGGGCATTGACGGAATCCTCGGACAGATTCATCATCACATACCTGGAGGCATTCCACAGCTTATTGGCGAAATTCCGCATGGCTTCGCACCGCTCCACATAGAAACGCATGTCATTTCCGGGAGAGTTGCCGGTAACCATATTCATCCGCAGAGCGTCGCAGCCGTATTTGTCGATCATTTCCAGCGGATCAATGCCGTTGCCCAGGGATTTGCTCATTTTCCGCCCCTTGTCGTCCCGCACCAGGCCATGAATCAGCACGGTGTGGAAAGGCGTTTTCCCGGTGTGCTCACAGCCGGAGAAAATCATTCTGGCAACCCAGAAGAAGATAATGTCGTAGCCGGTGACCAACACATCGGTGGGATAGAAGTAATCCAGATCGGCGTTCTTCTCCGGCCAGCCCAGGGTCTCAAAGGGCCAAAGAGCGGAGGAAAACCAGGTGTCCAGCACATCCGGATCCCGCTCGATGTTGGTGCTGCCACAGTTTTCGCACTTGCAGGCATCCTCCCGGGAGACGGTAATGTGGCCGCAGTCGGCACAGGTCCAGGCGGGAATCTGATGGCCCCACCACAGCTGACGGGAAATACACCAGTCACGGACATTATCCATCCAGTTCAGATAGGTCTTGCTGAACCGGTCGGGGACGAATTTGGTTTCGCCGTCCTTCACCACGCGGATGGCCTCTTCTGCAAGAGGCTTCATCTTCACAAACCACTGGGCGGAGATGATGGGCTCCACGTCGTTGTGGCAGCGGTAGCAGGTGCCCACATTGTGGGAATAATCCTCCACCTTGACCAGATACCCGCCCTCTTCCAAATCTTTCACGATCTGCTTGCGGGCTTCGTAGCGGTCCAGTCCCTGATATTTGCCGCCCAGCTCGTTGACCTTGCCGTTGTCATCCAGGACCCGAATGACCTCCAGGTTGTGACGCAGGCCCACCTCGAAGTCGTTGGGGTCATGGGCAGGGGTCATCTTGACGCAGCCGGTGCCGAATTCCATCTCGGCGTAGTCGTCGGCCACCACGGGGATCTCCTTGTTTATCAGAGGCAGAATCACCTTTTTCCCCACGATGCTGCGATAACGGTCATCGTTGGGGTTGACGCACACGCCGCTGTCGCCCAGCATGGTCTCCGGCCGGGTGGTAGCAACGATCACTTCGCCGGTTCCGTCGGCCAGGGGATACCGGATATGCCACAGATGGCCGGGCTTATCCACATATTCCACTTCCGCATCGCTGAGAGCCGTGACGCAGTGGGGGCACCAGTTGATGATACGGCTGCCCTTGTAAATCAAGCCTTTCTCGTACAGAGAGACAAACACCTCGCGGACGGCCTTGGAGCAGCCCTCGTCCATGGTAAATCTGGCCCGATCCCAGTCACAGCTGGCGCCAAGCTTCTTCTGCTGCTCCACGATCCGGTTGCCGTATTTGTTTTTCCAGTCCCAAACCCGCTCCAGGAACTTTTCCCGGCCCAGGTCGTAGCGGGTTTTTCCCTCCTTGCGAAGCTCTTCCTCCACCTTGATCTGGGTGGCGATGCCCGCATGGTCAACACCGGGAATCCAGAGGGCGTTGTAGCCCTGCATTCTCTTGAAGCGAATCAAGGTATCCTGCAAGGTTGCGTCCATGGCGTGCCCCATGTGCAGCTGTCCGGTGACGTTGGGGGGCGGCATGACGATGGTAAAGGGCTTCTTGCTTTCATCCCGCTCCGCGTGGAAGTATCCTCCCCGCTGCCACATGTCGTAAATGCGGGATTCCACCGTCTGAGGCTCATAGACCTTTGGTAATTCTCTTGCCATAAAAATCTCCTTTCAATTGAAAACGCCCTGACTCCCAATTGGAGTCAGGGCGAAATTGTCCGCGGTACCACCTGATTTCCCGGTAAACCGGGCACTTGAAAGCTATAACGGGCTGACCCGGATCATCCTACTGCATTCAGATGATCCACTCCCGGGCGACCTGCGGCATCCTCCGATATGTGCTTGCACCAACCGCACACTCGCTGCATCGGAAACGGTGCCGCTCCTCCCGTTCCTTGTGTTTCGCTTTTCCGCCATTCTACTGTAATCAGCCAATTTTGTCAATAGTTTTTTCAGAATTTCAAAGCATCCGCATGCTCCAACTGTAAAAATGCTGTGAATTCCCTTGACGAATTGGTAAAATGAAATATAATAAACATAATCCTTAGATGTGAGTTGATAATAAATGAAACTTTCCTTAATTGTCCCCTGCTACAATGAAGCGGAGAATGTTGAATTATTCCAAGAGGAAACCATAAAGGCTTTCCAGGGCTGCGGCTATTCCTTTGAAATCATCTATGTGGACGACGGCAGCTCAGACGCCACCCTGCACAATCTGCGAAAGCTCCACGCCGGCGGAAAATGTCCTGTCAAGGTCATTTCCTTTTCCAGAAACTTTGGAAAAGAGGCCGGACTCTATGCAGGCCTGCAATACGCTTCCGGTGACTATGTCAGCCTGATCGACGCGGATCTGCAGCAGCGGCCCGAAATTGTCCGGGAGATGGTGCAATTTCTGGACGAAAACCCGGATTATGATGTGGTAGCCGCTTATCAGGACCGGCGCAATGAGGGCAAGGTCCTCTCCTTTTTCAAAAAGTCTTTCTATCGGATCATCAACAAAATGTCCCATGTGACGCTCCAACCGGAGGCCAGTGATTTCCGCACCTTCCGCAAAAGTGTGCGGGACAGTATCCTCACTTTGGGAGAATACCACCGCTTTTCCAAGGGGATTTTCGCCTGGGTCGGCTACAAGACCCATTTCATTCCCTACACTGCCTGCCAGCGGGCCTTTGGAACAACCAAGTGGAGCTTTAAAAAGCTGATGAACTATGCCATTGAGGGCATCATCGGCTTCTCCACCGCCCCTCTCCGGCTGGCCACCTTTCTTGGTGGCATTTCCGGAATTGCGGCTGCGCTGTATTTGATCGCCGTCATTCTGCAAAAGCTTTTCTGGGGCATTGACGTTCCCGGGTATGCCACAATCATCGTTCTGATTCTGTTTTTTGGGAGTGTGCAGCTGTTCTGCATTGGCATCATCGGCGAATATGTGGGCCGCATCTTCGAGCAATCCAAAAATCGTCCCATCTATCTTGCCAAGGAAATTCTGCTCCCCCCCGACGAAGCGTAAGTTTTCAGCCGCACGATCGTGCGGCTGAATTTTTATTTTCTTTTTCCCAAAACCAGGAAACGAACAATGGGGATCCGACTTAGAATCTCGTTGAGCAGAATGGAGAGAACAAATGTGAGCAGCGCACCAAGGATGTACACAGCCGCCGCAGGAAGCCCAAGGGCAAAGCGAAGGCACCAGCAAACAGGGGTCATTACAAGGCAGTGGAGCATATAGATGCCGCTGCTCTGCCGGGCCATAAATCTGCATAGCCGGTTATCCATGCCGAACCACCTTTTTCCGCATCCAAGAATGGCAAGGACCGCAATCCAGAGATACACTGCGGTAAACAGGCTTTTCAGGCAGGCATCCTCTGCGTAATTGGTACCAAAGGAATACCAGGTGTAGATGATTCCCAGGATTAAAGCCGCGACCCCAAAGGGAACTGCCTGCTTTTCCAGGGAATTCTGAAGCGCCTCATGGGAGAAAACATAGTAGCCCAGGAGAAATGCCGTGAAATAGATTCCAAACCGATACACCGTGATCACAGGCGTGTTCAGCACCTGGGCGGATGCCCAGATTAGGGGCAGGAACAGCAGTGCCGTCCAGGCATTCATCTTCCGGAAGCACTGATAAAACCTGTCCTTTTTGTCGATTTTCCGCAGAATCAGCAGCAGTCCGCTGAAAATCCAAAGCATCTGGATGAACCACAGCGGGCCGATGCCCGATGGTACACAAATCAGATACAGCACCAGGCGCGGCATATCCGCCGACATCCATTCCATACCACCGCCAATGCGGACATTGAAATAGCCCAAAATCCAATAAAACACAAAAAGGCCCAGGGTGGAGGGCACCAGAAGCTTGACGGTTCTCTCCTTGAAAAATTCCTTATCGCTTCGCTTTTGCAGCGCGTATCTGGCGGACATTCCGGCAATCAGGAACAGCAGCACCATAAACCAGGGATACACAAAATACAGCACTGCATCCTGGTACTGCACCTGGGAAAATGGTGCAAAGCCGCCCAGTACCCCCTGGGCATTGAAATAGTAGAACACATGGTAGACGAGAACCAGCACCACCGTTGCCCAGCGAATGTTGTCCAGATAGTTTTTACGTTTCATTTCTCCAACCTCCTTTTGATGGAGGCATTATAGCACATGGGCAGAAAAAATGTTGCAATTGTCGCTGAACGGTCAGTTCTGCCAGGTAAACGGCAAAAAGCGGACGATCAAAGCCGTCCGCTCTTTTCTATATTTCCTGTCTGCCCTCCAGTGCCCGGGAAAGGGTCACCTCATCGGCGTATTCCAATTGGCTGCCCACAGGCACACCATAAGCAAGCCGGGTGACCTTGATCTCCATGGGGCGCAGAAGCCGGGAGATGTACATTGCGGTTGCTTCGCCCTCGGTATCAGGGTTGGTGGCCATGATGACCTCCCTCACCTTACCGGTACTCACCCGCTTCAAAAGCTCCCGAATGCGGATGTCCTCCTGGGTCACATGATTCAGCGGCGAAATCACGCCGTGGAGCACATGGTAGACCCCATGGAATTCCCGGGAGCGCTCCATGGCAATCACATCCTTGGGTTCCGCAACAACGCAGATCACATCTTTATCCCTGGAATCGTCATCACAGATGGGGCAGAGTTCTCTGTCGGTGATATTCTGGCAGCAGGGACAGGTGTGAACTGACTTCTTTGCCTCCAGAATGGCATCCGCAAAGGCCTGAGCATCCTCCAGAGGAAGCTCCAGCACATGAAATGCCAGGCGCTGCGCCGTCTTACCGCCGATGCCCGGCAGTCTGGCAAAATGATCGGCCAAATCCTGCAAAGCTGCGGGAAAAAACTGCATACGTCCTCCTTAGAACAGGCCGCCCAGGTTCAGGCCGCCGGTGAGCCGGGACATATTGTTGGCCGCCTCGTTGTCGGCTGCGCGCATGGCCTCGTTGACTGCCGCCATGACCATATCCTGAAGCATCTCCACATCATCCGGGTCCACAGCCTCCGGATTGACGGTCAGCCCTACCAGCTCATGCTTGCCGTTCACCGTTGCGGAAACCATTCCGCCGCCGGCAGAAGCGGAAAAGGTCTTGCTCTCCTGCTCCTGCTGCATCCGAAGCATTTCCTGCTGCATTTTCTGCGCCTGCTTGAGCATTGCGCTCTGGTTCATGCCACCGGGCATACCGCGAAATCCATTTTTAGCCATAATTCCAATCTCCTATCTCAAAAATTATTCTTTCATGTTGATGATATCACTGTGGCTTCTGCCAAAGTTTAAAAGGGATTCCATACGGGAATTCCCGGCGGGCTTGGCTGAAAGATCAACCGTAACCACTTTCACCGGCCGCCCAAGCTGGGCAGAGGCCTTTCGGGAGACAATTTGCAGAGTTTCCGCCTTTCCCACCATATCGGCGGTAAAGGTATTTTTGCACCGAAGCTCCAAGACACCGTTGATCATCACCCCCTGCACCGGTGCATTCTCTGTTGACACAAAGAAACCGGAAACCGGGGGCCTGATCTCCTGACGGATGCTTGAGACCAGCTCCGCCCAAAAGCCCAGGGGCAGCTCATCGGAAACCGGCTCTTCCGGTTCTTCTTCCTCTGTTGGGATCTCCTGCGGGCTTGGCTGGGCTGCAGCGGCGGGCTTTTCGCCTGCGCTCTGGGGCTGGAAAAGGGAGAAGCTGCCGGTTTTGACCTGTTCTTCCAATCGGGTCAGCCGGGCATTCAGGGATTTGGCATCCAGGCTGAGCTCCGGCGTACACAGCTCCAAAATACACAGCTCCGCATCCATTCTGCGGCTGGAGCTTCTGGTGAATTCCGACAGGGTTTTCTGAATCAGGTTCATCATTCTCACAAGCTCGCCGCTGGACAGCTTTTTGGAAAGCTCCATCACCTCATCGTCGGAGGCGACACCGGAGAGCATGGAGATGCCGGAATTGGGCGCGGTTTTCATCACAAGAATATCCCGAAGCAGGCAGGCAAGCTCGTCCAGCATGGCTCCCAGGTCTTTTCCCTCGGTGTAGAGCTGGTTAAACAGGGTCAGCGCCCCCTTGGAATCATGGGATGCCACGAAAGAAAGCATCTGTCCGCATTTCCGTTCACCGGCAATGCCCAGGCAGGCGTATACGGAATCCGCTGTCAGCTCCCCAACAGTAGCAGAGGCACACTGATCCAGCAGGCTCAGGCCATCCCGCATGCCGCCGTCGGCAAGTCGGGCAATCACTCTGGCAGCGGAGTCGTCCAAATCGATGTTTTCCTGATAGGCAACATATTGAAGCCGGGCGGCAATATCCTCCTGGCTGATCCTCCGGAATGAGAACCGCTGGCATCTGGACAGAATGGTGGCGGGAACCTTATGGAGCTCTGTGGTGGCCAAAATGAACAGAAGATGCTCCGGCGGTTCCTCCACAATTTTCAGCAGCGCATTAAAGGCGGACAGGGAAAGCATGTGCACCTCGTCGATGATGTAAACACGCTTTTTCACCTGGGACGGTGTGTAGATGGCATCGTCACGGAGATCCCGGATATTATCCACACCGTTGTTGGAGGCGGCATCGATTTCCAGCACATCCATGCAGGTGCCGTCGTCAATGGATTTGCAGGCGCTGCAGCAGTTGCAGGGATTGCCGTTATCCGGATTCAGGCAATTCACCGCCTTGGCCAGAATCTTAGCGCAGGTGGTTTTGCCGGTGCCCCGGGAGCCGGTAAACAGATAGGCGTGGCTCATTTTCCCGGTCATCAGCTGGGTTTTCAGCGTCTGGGTGACCGCCATCTGACCGGAAACATCGTCAAATGTCTGCGGACGATATTTACGATATAACGCCTGATAGGCAGCCATGGCTCCTCTCCTTTCCAAAGTGGAAAACATGCCGGCCCATAACAAGATCGCACACCCACATTTGATCAGGCAACATACGCTGGCGCCGTGCAGAAAGCTCAAAATCGGCAATCCTGTGGCACACGAGAAGATCCGCTTAATGCTGCTTGGTTCCCCACCTGACATGGTTCACGGGATCTCATTGCACAAGACCGATTTCTCAACACCTCTTACACGGGCCGGACGC
>JAXECZ010000130.1:0-23186 GCA_034104845.1 Faecousia sp.
CACCATCAAGGCCAACGCCAACGGCGAATGCTGCATCACCGCCCAGGGCAAGGACCTGACCAAGGCCCAGGCCCACATCTGGATCTCCGTCCGGGATTACTCCCCCAGACTGGAAACCGCTGCCCTGCGCCTGAACAGCTATCGGGATACTCCGGTTTCCCTGGGACTGCGGGAGAGCTACGGCAACAAGATCACAGATATTGAACTGATCGACGCCCCCGAGGGTCTCGAGGTTGACGTGGAGAACCGGACGCTTTACGCCACTGAACAAATTAAGGCCGGTACCTACAAGCGGACCATGAACGTCACCTGCGGAAATGACGAGGTCTACTCCTACCTGCTCACCATCTCCATCGCAAACTCCCTGCCCAGCGTGACTGTGAAGCAGGCATCCAAGTTCAACCTGTTCTATCTGGACGGCACCGCCCCGCTGACCATCACTGCCGGCAGCCTGAACATCACCGATGTGGAGCTGCTCAACACCCCGCACTTCCGCATCGATGGCAGTGAGGGAGCATACACCCTGCACTACTCCGAGGCATTCCTGGATCGTCCTGTCACCAAGGTGGATACCTCCGCTACCCTGAAGATTTACCTGGATGGCTACTATCTGCCGGTGACCAAGAACATCACCATCGCCACCTACACCTCCAAGCCCGCGCTGAGCACCATGCCTGCCTCCTCCGCTTTCAACACTCTGCTGGATGAGGAGCTGAGCAGCACATTCCAGATTTGGAACAAGACCGCTTCCGAATATCTGGAGCCCGACAGCATGAAGTTCACCGCCGCTTTTGCGAATGTGGAATGCACCGGAGAAACCCTGACGCTGAGCCTGACAAAGAATGCCTACGGCAAGTATGCCGGCGGCACCGCCTACATCGATGTGAAGATGGACAACTGGCTGACATCCATCCGGGTGTCCCACGGTGTCAGCGTCAGCACCAAGCTGCCCACCCTGAAGCTGGGTGCCTCCACGCTGACCCTGAACAAGTACTTCACCGCGACAACCGCTTCCACCACCGCAGTGCTGACTCAGAAGAACATCCCGCTTGATGAAGTGGAAATTGTCTCCACCGCCAGGGCAGGCACCTCCGCCGCCGTGGAAGCCGAGAAGCTGTATGTCCACTATGAGGACGGCATGATCGTCGCGGAGGTCCGTAACCCGGATGTGACACCCAAGAACGGCACCTACAGCTTCACCTGCAAGGGTGTGCTGCCCAACGGCTCCAAGACGGCTGCTGTCACCTTGAAGGTCGTTGTGTCCACTGCCCTGCCCAAGGTGAGCCTCTCTGCCGCCACAGTGAGCCTGAACAAGTATCTGGCCGGTGACGAAGAGATCCCGGTAAAGGTCACCGTGCCTCAGGGCTACACCGTGGTCGGCTTCCAGATGGTTGGCAACTACAACTGGCTGAGCTTCGACCAGGAGAGCAGCGTCATCCGCGCTACACTCACTCCGGATGCCCCCACCGGCAAGCAGGCCAAGCAGGCCTTCAAGCTGACGCCCATTGTGCGTGATAACAGCACCGGTCAGACTGTGACCTATCCCTCCGCCCTGACCCTTACCGTTCAGGTGTACGATTCCACCAAGCTGGGTGTCTCCCTGGCCGCCAGCGGCAAGCTGGATACCCTGAAGCCTGAGAGCGTTCTGAACTACACCATTACCAAGCTGGCCAACTTCAACGGAACCATTGAGACGATGGAGCTGATTGGCCAGGATAAGGATAAGTTCCAGGCTGAGCTGGATAACAGCGGCGCCAAGCCCGTCATCCACCTGACCGTGGTAGATGGCAAGAGCTACGCCACCAACGTCACCTACAAGGTGCAGTTCCTGCTCACCAGCTGCGGAAAAGAGTTCCTCTCCCCGATTTGCAGCTTCAAGGTCAGCCAGAGCGCAGTGAAGGTGACTGCCAATCCCACCTCCATGATCCTCTTCCAGGCACAGGATCAGGCGCTGACCGGAAAGGTGAGCATCTCCGTGGGTGAGATCGAGAGCATTGCCATCGGCAAGTCCACCACACTGGCACTGCAGAATGCCATGGGCGACGGCTTCTCCTATCAGCTCGACGGAAACACCGCCATGCTGACAATAAAGCCCGAAAACATCGGCATGCTGAAGGCTGGCACCACCTACAACCTGTATCTGGAGATCACCCCCGCCGGGCTGGCAACCAACCTCAAGCCCGCCACGGTGAAAATCCCCGTAAAGGTTTTGAAGTAAACCCAGCAAAAACCAAATAACCCCATAAAAATCCCAGCCACTGCGAAAGCAGTGGCTGGATTTTTTGAAAAGGGTCACGTGATCCGCAGCCTAGGGCGGAATATTTTTACCAATGCTGGCAAACAATACCTATGGAAATCTTTTTTCTGGAGGTATTCGATTATGAAACAGCTTGTATGCCTATTGTGCTGCCTGCTGCTGGCTGCCGGAATGGCCGCCTCAGCTTCGGCAGTGGAGGTTCCCTGCGGAGAGGAATACTGCTTCTCCCCGGTGGATTTCTCCCCGGAGGATGCCCAGCTCACCGGCATCTGCATCACCTCTCTGCCGGAAGCGGCCAAGGGGAGCGTGATGCTTGGCAGCCGGGTGCTGCGGCCGGGGGATGTGCTGACATCGGAGCAGATTGGTCAAATGCGTTTTGTATCCAACTACGCCCAGCAGGATTGCACCGCCTCCGTCGGCTATCTTCCGGTATTTGCCGGGGGGCTGGCAGGGGAAGCGACCATGACCCTGTCCATCCGGGGCCGGGAAAATCAGGCTCCCATCGCCCAGGACTGCGCCTTTGAAACCTACAAAAATCTGGAGCTCACCGGTCAGCTCAAGGTTCGGGATCCGGAGGGCCAGCCGATGACCTTTGCCCTCACCCGCCAGCCCAAGCGGGGCGCCGTGGAAATCAGCGGCGACGGCAGCTTCACCTACACCCCAAAGAAAAACAAGGTGGGCGTTGACTCCTTCACCTTCACCGCCACGGACCCCGCCGGAAAGGTATCCCGGGAGACCACCGTCACCGTGAGCATCCTAAAGCCCACGGATGCCCGGCAGTATTCCGACACCGTTGGGAAAAGCTGCCGCTTTGCCGCGGAATGGATGAAGAACACCGGCATCTTTGTAGGAGAGAGCCTGGGGGGCAGCCCCTGCTTTTCTCCGGAGCGGCAGGTGACCCGTGGGGAATTCGTGACCATGCTGGTGAAGGCGCTGAACATCCCCACGGACGCTGACCTCACCGAGACCGGCTATGCCGACGCCCCGGACTGGCTCAAGCCCTATCTGGCCGCCGCTGTCCGCTCCGGTCTCACCGTAGGTCTGACCCCCGGGGAGAGCTTCTGTCCCGACGCGCCTATCAGCGCCGAGGATGCCGCCGCCATGCTGTGCAACGCTCTGGAGCTGGAGCCTCAGGAGCAGCCCGCTCTTTCCGCTCAGGAGGCAAATACCCTTACCCCTGTGGAAATCGCCCTGCAGAACGGCTTGGAGCTGCCCACCGGCCAGGAAATCACCCGGGCAGACTGCGCCAATATGCTCTACCAGGCCAGCCGGCTCCAGCTGGGCACCTAGGCATAAAAAAGGACTGTCTCACAAGGAGGCAGTCCTTTTCCAATTTCTGTCAAGCCATTTCCAGGGCCAGCTTTTTGCCGCCAAGAATGTGGAAGTGCAGGTGGTGAACGGTCTGGCCCGCGTCGTCGCCGCAGTTGGACACCACCCGGTAACCGCCCGTCAGCCCCTCGGCAGCGGCAATTTGGGGAATCACCTCAAAAATGTGGGCAACCACCTGACTGTTATCCGGGTTCACCCCGTTGCAGCCGGAAATGTGGGCTTTGGGAATGACCAGAATGTGAGTGGGTGCCTGGGGAGCAATGTCCCGGAATGCAAACACCAACTCATCCTCGTATACCTTGGTGGAGGGAATCTCCCCCGCGATGATCTTGCAGAAAAGGCAGTCAGCCATATTTTTATTCCTCCTCATCAAAGCCCTTACAGGCCAAATACATGTACACCCACCAGACTTACCGTGGTCATGATGATCGCCGCCAGGGCTACACCGGCGGAAACGGAGATGGCAGTTTCTTTCGCGCCCATGTTCAAAAAGCTTGCGCCCAGGGTACCGGTCCAGGCACCGGTGCCGGGGATGGGGATGCCCACAAACAGGGTCAGCGCCAGCATCAGCCCCACCTTGCCCGCCTTGCCGGAGAGCTTTGCACCGGCCCGCTCCCCCTTGTCGTGGAAGAAATGGCAGATGCCGCTGATATAACGCTTGTCCAGGCCCCAGACCAGAAATTTCCGGGCAAAGAAATAGATCACGGGAACGGGCAGCAGGTTGCCCACCGCGCAGACCACAATGGCGTGGATGGGTTCAATTCCCATTCCCACCGCAATGGGGATGGCGCCGCGCAGTTCCACCAGGGGCACCATGGAGACAAAGAACACAGCCAGATACCGAAGAGCCATCCGGTCACCTCCCAAAAGAATTCATTTTTCTGATTGTAACACAGGATTTGTATTTTTTCAACAAAAAAGTCGGAGCAGATTTTAACAATTCATTAAGAATCCGCTCCGACTGTATTTTGTTATGCGGGAAGGGCTTCCTTGACGATGACGTAGCCATCCACCAGATTGGCCTTTTCCAAAGTTCCCTCCACGGCCATCTGCCGCTCCATCAAATCGGTGAGGATCACCATGCCGTCGCGGCACTCGATGCTCATGACATTTTTCATCAGCACGGTCTCGGGGGCCATATTGTTTTTATAAACGGTAGAAAGACACATACGAATTATCCTTTCAGGCTGGACAGCACAACGGTCAGCCGCATGTTGCCCTTTTCAAAGTCGGAAACGGCGGCCATCACCTGCTCATAGGCGGTGTGGTTGCCGGCCTGATCCAGCTGAGCCGCCAGATCGGCCAGCTCACGGGCGTGAGCGGCGTTGTGGCCTACCATATACTGCATCAGGGCCATGAGCTCCTCCATGGGGGTATGCTCGCAGGCGCTGGCGCAGCTGTCGCAGCTGTGGGAACAGCCGTGGTCGTGGTGCTCATGGTCATGGGGAATGCCCATGGCGTGAAGCTCCTCGTGGGTATGCTCGTGGCTGTGGTCGTGGGCATGCTCGTGGCTGTGGTCGTGGGTATGGGTGGTGCCGTCGGCATGGGTATGCTCATGGCTGTGGTCATGGGTATGGCCGCCGGCAATGTGGTCGTGATCCAAGTGCATAATAACACTCCTTTACAGTTTTTCTCTATTATAGTCCGATTTCTGTCCCATGTCAAAGGATTTATTTTTCGCCAAATATCCCCCCATGGGGCTTGCATCCATGGGAAATCCGGGATATAATAGTGCATTATCACCTGGAGGTGACCGAAATTGGACGAACTCCACGAACACGAACATGAGCACGATCATGAACATGAGCATGAGCACGAACATGACCATGCCTATCTCCATGCCCATGGGATTCCCCACTCCCACGGTCATGTCCATGAAAATCAGAAGGCAGTGGTCAACCGGCTGTCCCGGGCCATCGGGCATCTGGAAAAGGTGCGGCGGATGGTGGAAAACGGAGAGGACTGCTCCGATGTGCTGATTCAGCTGGCTGCCGTCCGTTCGGCGCTGGACAACACCGGAAAGGTGATCCTCAAGGATCATATGCGTCACTGCATGGTGGACGCGGTGGCCGCCGGTGACCAGGAGGCCATTGATGATCTCTGCCAGGCCATTGATAAATTCATGAAGTAAACCATCCCTGCTTCAAATCCGAAGCAGGGATGATTTTTTTAGAATGTGGCCACGTCGGGGTCGGCGGGGGGAACGTTGCGGATAACCTCCACAGCGGTGAGCACCGGCCCCAGGTCGCCCTTGTACAGCGGGTGCTTTTCGGCGGAAATCTGAGCCGTCACCTGAACCCAGCTCCGGGACTCCAGGCTCTTGGCCTCCGGATACCGGCAGGGAATGCCGCAGAACTGAATGTCCTCCACGCAGCAGGTCATAACGAACCGTCCGGGGGCGAACATTCCCTCCTTCTGCCGTCGGAGCATGGCCACCTGGGCCTTGAAGCACACGGTCTTTCCGGCATACTTCTCCGGCTCCTCGGTGACATCCCGGTACCAGAGGGCAAAGTCCTGATCGGCTACCTGAATCACCGGCGCGTTGATGTCAAAGGGCAGGGGATCCACCACATCGTCGAATCGGGTGGTGCCGTCGGTGTAGTCGTAGAGAATGTCGATGCGCCGGTTGGCGGCCCTGGCCAGCTTGTGCAGCGGCATGGTGTCCTGTCCGGGCTCCAGCCGGTTGAAAACCACCATCTGCGCCCCCACCAGCTTGTCCATCACCAGATTCCGCATATTTGCGTTATAGCTCATGAATGTGGTGGAGTCGGCGAACATGACCTCCTGGGCAATGGTCCAGTTCTGGGGGAAGCGGTTGTAGAGCTCCGCCACCAGCAGCATACCGTTCAGCTCCGCCACGATCCGCTCGGCCTTGTACTTCTTCTGCAAGGCCAGCAGCTGCTCCTGAGTGACGGTTTCCTGGTCCAGCACCTCCAGGTACACGTTCTTCTGGGGATAGGTGGAGAGGTCGTATTCCTCCTCCCCCTCCTCAAAAATCAGCACCAAGGTTCGCTCACCGGCGTTGAACCGGGGATCCTCCAGGGTTTCCTGAATGAATTTGGTTTTCCCGGCATCCAAAAAGCCGGTAAAGGCATAAACCGGAATCTGCTGCATCGCTTACACCCCGAAGAGCGCGGCAATGGCAGCCTCATCCAGCTTGGAGCCGATGACGCAGAGCTTGCCGGTGATGTCCGGGGAGCCGGTGCGGATATCGGCCTCCTCGGGCACATAGTCGAAGTGAATCCAGCTGCCGTCCACGGCGGGCAGGATGCCCTTGGCCCGGAGGATCATGCCGTATTTCTCGGTGTCCAGAGCCTTCAGCGCGGCTTCAATCGCAGCCTTGTCGAATTTCTTGGAGGTTTCCACGCCCCAGGAGGTGAACACCTCGTCGGCATGGTGATGGTGGTGGTGATGCTCATGCTCGTGATCATGGCGGCATTCCTCATGCTCGTGGGCATGCTCGTGCTCCTCGTGGTCGTGGTCATGGCAGCAGCAGTTATGGTGATGATGCTCATGCTCATCTTCATCGTGGTCATGGTGGTGATGATGCTCGTCCTCATCGTGGTCATGATGATGGTGATGCTCATGCTCGTCCTCATCCTCATCATCGTGATGGTGATGGCAGCAGTCCTCTTCCTCCAGACGCTCCTGCTCCAGCTTTGCCAGCTCGGCTGCCAGGGATGCCTTGCCCTCCATGGCCTCGATCAGCTGCTGGCCGGTGAGCTGGCTCCAGGGGGTTGTGACAATGGAGGCCACCTGGTTGTGCTCCCGGAGCAGCTCCACGGCGGTATCCAGCTTGAACTGAGAAATGGAATCGGTACGGGAGAGGATGATGGTGGAGGCAGTTTCGATCTGGTTGTTGTAGAACTCACCAAAGTTCTTCATATACACCTTCACCTTGCCTGCATCCACCACCGCCACGGTGTAGCCCAGGGTCACTTCCGGACCCGTGACCTTATTCACCGCACCGATGACATCGGAGAGCTTGCCCACGCCGGAGGGCTCGATGATCACCCGGTCAGGGTGATAATCCGCGATGACCTTTTCCAGGGCCCGGCCGAAATCGCCCACCAAAGAGCAGCAGATGCAGCCGGAATTCATCTCGGTGATGTTGATGCCCGCGTCCTGCAAAAAGCCGCCGTCGATGCCGATCTCACCGAACTCGTTTTCAATGAGCACCAGCTTTTGCCCCTTGTAGCCCTCAGCAATCAGCTTTTTGATCAGGGTGGTTTTGCCCGCCCCCAGGAAACCGGAATAGATATCTACCTTGGTCATATATTGCACCTTCTCTTAAAAAATCTCTACTTGTTATTATATCACTCTTTGTCAACCATTGCCATGGTTTTTTTCTACTTTATGTTTTTCCCATTCCCCGCAGGACATGGAGCTGGATGGGAACGGCGCAGAGGAAGGTGATGGCATCGGCGGCGGGCTGGGACAGCTGAATGCCGGTAAAGCCCAGCAGACCATTGAGCACCCAGACCAAGGGAATGAAGAACAATCCCTGCCGGGCAACGGACAGAAAGGTGGCCGGAATGGTCTTGCCCATGGACTGCTGCATCATATTGCTCGTCACCACCCAGCCGTGGAGGCAGAAGGTCAGGCACTGATACCGCAGGGCAGTGGTGCCGTAGGTAATGACCTGAGCATCGTCCCGGAACAGGGCAATCAGCTTGGGTGCAAAACCATAGCCCAGGGCGGCAATCACCAGCAGACACAGCGTAGAAACCCGGATGCAGAACCAGAAGCCCCGGCGCACCCGCCCATAGAGCCCTGCCCCATAGTTAAAGCCGCACACCGGCTGGAAGCCCTGCCCGAAGCCCAGCATGGCGGAGGCACCGAACATGGTGATGCGCTGCACCACGCTCATGGCCGCAATGGCAGCATCGCCATAGGCCATGGCCGCATTATTCAGGCAGATGGTTGCCACAGAGGCAAGGCTCTGCCTGGCCAGGGATGGCACACCTCCTTTAAAAATCCACAGGAAAAGTTGGCCGCTGAACCGGAAATTTTTGAGATGGATCCGAATGTTGCCACCCCGGCGGGTACCCGCGAGGAGCAGGAAAAAGCCCAGCAGCTGGCTGATGATGGTGGCCCAGCCCGCGCCGGCCACTCCCAAATCCATGCCGAAAATCAGAATGGGATCCAATATGATGTTGACAATGGCTCCCGTCACAATGCCTACCATGCCATAGCTGGCACTGCCCTGAAACCGAAGCTGATTATTCAGCACAAAGGAGGTGCACATCCAGGGCGCGCCGAAGAGAATTACCCGCAGATAAGCCTGGGTATAGGGCAGGATGGTCCGGGTAGAACCCAGAAACAGCGCCAGAGGCTCCAGAAAAAGCTGACCCAGAACGCAGATCACAAGGCCCGTGGCCAGGGCGGAGAAAAAACCGGTGGCAGCCATTTGAGAAGCCTCTGTATAGTGCTTTTTGCCCAGCTCCCGGGAGATAAAATTGCCGCTGCCCTGGCCGAAAAAGAAGCCCACCGCCTGAATCACCGCCATGACGGAAAACACCACACCCACCGCGCCGGTGGCAGCGTTACTTTTCAGCATACCCACAAAATAGGTATCCGCCATGTTATAAAAAGCGGTTACCAGCATACTCACAATGCAGGGCACCGCCAAACGGCAAATCAGCCTTTCCACCGGTGGGGTGGTCATTTTCCTGTATTTTTCTTCCTGTGCGTCCATGCTTGTCCTCTCTCTTTCCTGTGTCTCTTTTTAACCCGGCAAATTCCAATTTGTTGTATTATGCGCCGTTTTCAATACCGTTTCAGTATATCACATTTTTCTTCCGCAAGTCAAGGAAGCGCCGGGAGGGGTTTTATTTCTTTCGACATGATCCGATTGCATAATCCATCCAAAATTCACTATGCTTTCTATCGGCGGACATATCCCCAGCGATGCGACAGTCTGCCAAAGCGCCGCCCCGGCTCTCCCTCGGGACGGCGCTTTTTTATTTCGTTTATTCCTCTATGAGACGGGAATCAGCAGCATTTGCCCCGGCTTTGGTTCCTCCTGGAGCTTATTCACCGAACGAATGGCCGCCACGGTGGAGCCACATTTCTTGGCGATTTCCCACAGGCTCTCCTCCCCTGCCCGCCGCAGGATCAGCGACGGCCGCTGCTGATCCGGCTCCGTCTCCGGCTGCCGCTCCAGTTCCGTAACCATGGGGATGCCCTGGCCGCCAAATGTAGTCAGCTGCAGGGGCAGCTCCCCCCGGTAGCCACCGGAGACATTTTGGGGCGCTGCCGGGTTCAGGGGTCGGGCGGTCAGCACCGTATCCTCCCCCACGGGAAGCCTCAGCTTGCCCTCCCATCGGCTGGCATTTACCCGGAGCTTGCCCTGCTGGTCCGTGGACAGCACCTGAAGCGTCCCAGGGACCTCCAGGGACAATCCTCCGTTCTCCCGGAACTGCCGGGGGAAATCCGGCAGGAAGCTCACATCCTCCACCTGCCCCATATCCTCCGGAAAATGTCCATCGGCGGACACGGTTTCCACCCGCTTCTCCAGGATGCCATTTGGCTCCAGCTGCTGCCTTTCCAGCCGGAGCTGCCCGCCTGGGACGTAGGCATCCGCCACCGTCTCCACCATGGTAACGTCATCCACCAGATACTGCGCCGCAACGCCGCAGCGAACCCGAAGCCCACCGTCCTCGCCTTTTTCCAGCTCCAGATTGGTCACAGCGCAGGCCACATCCACCTGGGCCTCCGGGCCGTAGCTGGCCGTCAGCTCGTCAAACTGGGAAAAGGGCAGCTGAAAATCCTGGGCCATCACCTTGCCATCCTGGCATTGCAGCAGCACATGGAGGTTGGCATTGCCACGGAAGGCGATTTTCCCCGAGAGAACCTTCTGCTCCAAAATCTCCGGCCGGAGGCAAAAGTACAGCACGCCCTCCGGAATCAAGCCCAGGCTCAGATCCTCCTCCAGAGAGAAATTCTTCTCTCCCGCCTCCCGGGGCAGACGGATGGGATAGCGCCGCCGCAGCAGCTCCACCCCGTCCACCGGCTGACTGCACTGCCAGTATTCCAGCCGGTGAGGCGTATACACCTGGGCCAGGATGCCGATTCCGCACCTTAGCATCAGCTTTCTGGGAGAAACCGACCGGGCGTCGGCAAACCGGGTCAGGGCCGAAACCCGAATGGTTCCCTGGGGGGAATCCGAAGGCAGCTGGAAGCGCATCTGGAACGGCAGCCAGCCCTCCAACACCCGGCTGCCGGAACCGTCCTCCGGCTCATAGAGCACCCACATCAGCATACCGCCGCTGACCACCACGCTGTCCGAGCGCCATTCCTTGCTCCGGAGAATGGTCTGCCCCCAGGCGCACAGCACCTTTCCCACATCCGGGTAACCATCCGGCAGACGGAGCTCCTGGGTCTGCTCCGAATTCTGCACCTCCCCTACCACGCCCAGCAGGCAGGGGGCCTCGATTTTCTGAAATGCCATTTCCATTTGGAACACTCCTTCCAGTGATCTGCTGGAAGAGCATATGCCCCAGGGACGGAAGATATGTCTTCTACCTGCGCCGCAGCAGGGGCAGGCAGAAGCAAAACACCACGATCCCGCCGCAGAGGAACCAGGAATCCACACACCGGCCGAACAGCAGCCCCAGGGCAAAAAAGATCAGGCACCAATTGTGCAAATCTCTTCTGCGGCACATTCCGATCTCCTCCCATAAAAAAAGCTGCCGGGAAACACTCTCAGCAGCTTTTGTTGGATATCGTATACTATGCAGCAGACGCTGGAATTTTGCATCAGCCGCCCAAATATGCCTTACGAACCTCGTCGGACTTGGCAAGCTCCGCACCGGTGCCGGAAAGGGTGATTTTACCGGTTTCCAGGACGTATGCCCGGTCGGCAATGGATAGCGCCGCCTGGGCGTTCTGCTCCACCAGGAGAATGGTGGTGCCAATGGCATGGAGATTCTTGATGATATCAAAAATCTGTTCCACCAGAATCGGCGCTAAGCCCATGGAGGGCTCGTCCAGCATCAGCAGCTTAGGCTTGCTCATCAGAGCGCGGCCCATGGCCAGCATCTGCTGCTCGCCGCCGGACAGGGTGCCCGCCACCTGTTTTCTTCTCTCTTTCAGGCGGGGGAACAGCTCATAGACCTCGTCCAGACTGGCGGAGAAATCGTCCCTGCGGATGTAGGCACCCATATCCAGATTTTCCTGAACCGTCATTTGCAGGAAAACCCGTCTTCCCTCGGGGCAGTGGGCCAGTCCCCGTTCCACCAGCTTGTGGGCGGGAACCTTGGTGATATCCTCGCCGCAGAACTGGATGGAGCCGCTGCGGGGCCGCAGCAAACCGGAAACGGTATGCAGTGTGGTGGTCTTACCGGCACCGTTGGCACCGATCAGGGTGACGATCTCACCCTCGTTGACCTCCAGAGAAATGCCCTTTATGGCGTGGATGGAGCCATAGAAAACGTTGATGTCGTCAATTTTCAGGATCTGAGACATAAATCAGTCCCCCTTCTTCCTGCCGAGGTAGGCTTCCACAACGGTGGGGTTGGCCTGAATATCCTCGGGTGTGCCCTTGGCGATGATACGGCCAAAGTTCAGAACGCAGATACCCTCACAGATGCCCATAACCAGATTCATATCGTGCTCGATCAGCAGCACGGCGATCCGGAAGGTATCCCGAATCTTCATAATGTTTTCCATCAGCTCAGCGGTCTCGGAGGGATTCATACCGGCAGCAGGCTCGTCCAGCAGCAGAAGGCGGGGATTGGTTGCCAGCGCACGAACGATTTCCAGACGCCGCTGGGCGCCGTAGGGCAGGGAGCTGGCCTTCAAACCGGCCATGTCCTGCATATCGAAGATGCTCAGCAGCTCCAACGCTTTCTCATGGGCCAGACGTTCCTGCTTCCAGAAATTGGGAAGCCGAAGAATGCTAGTGGCCATGGAATAGGAATTGGCATTGTGCAGGCCCAGCTTCACATTGTCCTCCACGGTCAGGTTATTGAACAGGCGGATATTCTGGAACGTTCTGGCAACACCTGCCTTGTTCAAGGAGACGGTGTTCATGCCGCTGGTATCCTCACCATTGAGAAGGATGGTGCCGCGGGTGGGCTTATAGACCTTGGTCAGCAGGTTGAACACCGTGGTTTTTCCCGCGCCGTTGGGGCCGATCAAGCCGGCGATCTCCGTCTTGCCTACGGTGAAATTGAAATCATCCACAGCAGTCAGGCCGCCGAAGTCGATGCCCAGGTGGTGAGTTTCCAGCACGGGAGTGGACAGCAGGTCACGCTCCGGAATCAGAGCGCCGGAGGGCTTTGGCACCAGAGGGCTTTCGTTTACAGAGGGAACCTTAGGCATGCTCGGCATCTCCTTTCTTTGCTTTCTTCAGGGGCGCAGTAATGCCGGAAATGAAATTCTTAACGCTGCTGCTGTTGGTGGCGATCATAACCAGAATCAAAACCACGGCGTAGGCCAGCATCCGGTAGTCATTGAAGGCCCGCAGCTTTTCAGGCAGGATGGTCAGCACGGTGGCGGAGATCATACCGCCCACCAGATTGCCGATGCCGCCCAAAACGATGAACACAAGCACATTGATGGACTGGTTGAAATCAAACTTGGAGGGGGCAAAGGTGGAAATGCTCAGACCATACAGGGCACCGGCCATACCGGCCAGCACCGCCGAGGTGACGAAAGCGATGGTCTTGTACTTCATCACGGAAATGCCCACGGACTCGGCAGCAATTCGGTTGTCCCGGCTTGCCATGATCGCCCGTCCGGTGTGGCTGTGAACCAAATTCATAATCACAAGCAGCGCAAAGAGGATCAGCAGGAAGCCGCCGGTGAAGGTGGCGATCTTATCCACCTTGACCGCGCCCTGGGGGCCGTTGATCAAAATCTTGCCGGGAACGTTGTTGCTGTTAAAGGCAAAGGCCAGCTTGGAGCCATCCACAGAAACCCAGACGCAGTTGATAATGCTCTTGATAATTTCACCAAATGCCAGGGTCACAATGGCCAGATAGTCGCCCCGCAGACGCAGAACGGGAATGCCGATCAGGAAGCCCGCGACACCGGCGCACAATCCGCCGCCGACCAGGGCGCAGATCAACCGGACCGTTTCGGACTCGATGGCCAGGCCGTTGAGCATCCAGCCGGAAATGATGACACCGGAGAAGGCGCCCACGCTCATAAATCCGGCATGGCCCAGGCTCAGCTCGCCGGAGATGCCTACCACCAGATTCAGTGACAGCGCCATGACCACATAAGCGCAGATGGGAATGAGCTGCCCCTTCAAGGTGCGGGACATGCCGTTGTTCATATAGAACATACAGAACGCATACGCCGCGATCACAAGGCCAAAGGAAGAAATATAGGATCGAAGTGTTTTCTTTTTCATAGGATCACACCTTCTCTCGAATCTGCTTGCCCAGCAGGCCGGTGGGCTTGAACAACAGAACGATGATCAGCACCGCGAAGACAATGGCATCGCCCAGCTCGGAGGAGATATAGGCCTTGCCAAAAATCTCAATGAGTCCCAGCAGAATGCCGCCCAGCATGGCGCCGGGAATGGAGCCGATACCGCCGAACACCGCAGCGGTGAACGCCTTGATGCCGGGCATCGCGCCGGTGGTGGGCATTAAGGTGGGATAGCTGGAGCACAGCAACACACCCGCGATGGCAGCCAGGGCGGAGCCGATGGCAAAGGTAACAGAAATGGTGCGGTTGACATTGATGCCCATGAGCTGTGCAGCGCCCTTATCCTCGGACACTGCCCGCATGGCTCTGCCGGTTCTGGTTTTGCTGGTGAACCATGTGAGAACCACCATGATCACGATGCCGCACAGGATGGTCACAATGCTGATGCTTTTGATCAGCAGCTTACCGTCCAAGAGGCTGATGTTGCCCATGTTCACAATGGAGGGGAACTGAACCGGGTTGGGGCCAAAAATGAGCTGCGCCGCGTTTTGCAAGAAATAGCTGACCCCGATGGCGGTGATCAGCACAGCCAGAGACCCGGCCTGCCGCAGCGGCTTATAAGCAAGACCCTCAATGACAATGCCCAGGATGGTGCATACCACCACGGACAGCAGCACACTGACAACAGGCGGCAAGCCCATGTAGTGACTGGTGCAGAATGAGATGTAAGCTCCGATCATGATGACATCGCCATGGGCGAAGTTCAGCATCTTCGCGATACCATATACCATGGAATAGCCCAACGCGATCAAAGCGTAGACGCTGCCCAGGTTGATACCGCTGATCAGGTGATCAAGAAAGGAAATCATTTCCGAAACCTCCTGTGTGTATTTCTTTGGGGGTATAAAACGCCTTAAGGAAGCACTGATCAAAGCCCTGTGAATCAGTGCTTCCTTAAAGGGCTGCCCAAAAGGGCAGCCCCCCAAACTAGGATCATTATTTCGCGGAAACGTACTCGGTGCCGGAAATCTCAACGGCGATGGGGCTCTTGGAAACGGTGCCGTCGGCGGACCAGGTCATCTCACCGGTGATGCCGGCATAGCTCAGCTCGGGCATCACGGCAACCAGCTTCTCGCAGATGTCCTCAGCGGTGTCATCAGCGGTGACATCAGCCTTGGTCAGAGCCTCCAGCAGGACGTACATGCCGTCGTAAGCGTCAGCGGAGAACTGGTTCATTGCGGAAGCGTCGAACTTCTCATCAAAAGCGGCAACGAACTCGGCAACGCCGGGGGCGGTGGAGGTCGCGTCGAAAGCGGTCAGCATCTTAACGCCCTGCACCAGGTCAACATTCAGGCCCTCAACGCCCAGAACGCCGTCCATGCCGTCCACGCCGAAGTACTCGGGAGCGTAGGAGGTGTTCGCAGCCTGGGTCATGATGCCGACAGCGGGGGTGTAGTAGATGGGCAGGAAGACGAAGTCAGCGCCGGCGTCCTTCATGGCAGCAACCTGAACAGAGAAGTCAGCAGCGGTGTCATCGGAGAAAGCGGACTCGGCAACCACATTCAGGCCCAGCTCAGCAGCAGTGCTCTTGAATGCGGTGTAGATGCCCATGGAGTAGTCCTGAGCGTTGTTGTAGATGATGCCAATCTTGGCTTCGGGGCGGTTCTCAGCGATCCACCGGGCAGAGGCAACACCCTGGTTGCTGTCGGTGAAGCAAATCTGGAAGATCTGGTCGCCGGACTCAGGAACCAGGTCGTTGGAGGCGGAGGGAGTCAGGCAGAAGACCCGCTCTTCGTTGCCGATTTCCGCAACAGCCATGCAGGCGCCGGAGGTAACGGCACCCAGAACGATCTGCATGCCCTGGTCCATCATGGTGTTGTAAGCGTTCTTGGCAAGCTCGGGATCGCCCTGATCATCTTCGTGCAGGAACACGAACTGATACTTGCCGCCGGCAGCGTTGATCTCATCAACAGCAACCATAGCACCATAAGCGGCGCCATTGCCATAAATCGCGTAAGGGCCGGTTTCGGGGCCCATCATGCCAACGGTAATGGTAATGGGTTCTTCAGCGGAAACAGCCATGGTGAACATAGCGGCGACCATAGCGAGGGTCAGAACCATTGCGAGGAATTTTTTCATTTTTCGTTTCTCCTTTTTTGATTACTGAAAGCCCGGGGCTGACCCGAGGCTTCCTATAAAAAAGCGGCTACGGTGGATTTGCGCCGTAACCGTTCTTTCATACAGATTTGAAATCCCGGTCACGTTTTTTGCAGAATCACTCGTACATCCGGCAGAATAACACAAATGGACACTACCAAAGAAACGGCAGTGTCCACCAGGCTGTGAATCCAGGCATCAAAGGAAGCCGCAGTAGCGTTGCCGCCGCAGGAAAAGGAACGATTTGCGAAAGTGCTGCAAGTCACCATTTCCGATTACCTCCCCTTGAATTTGACCATATTGTATCTCATGGGAGGACATTTGTCAACGAGGCATATACTACCATATTCATTTTGGAAAAAAAGTGTTTTTTGTGCAGAGTCTACAAAGGTTCATTCCCCATCCAGCACGGCCTTGCATTCGCTGAGCACCGTGGACAAAATGGGGACGCAGGTGGCCGCGCCGTAGCCGCCGTTTTCCACCACGCAGATGAAGGCCAGAGGATATTTCTCATCGGTGCAGAAACCGGCGAACATGGCGTTGGAAATCTGCCCCTCCCCCAATTCGGCGGTGCCGGATTTGCCGCAAACGGTGAGCCCGGGGAATTTCCAGCTGCCGTAGGTCACCTCCACGTTATTTCTCAGGTAAGCAGTCATTTCGTTTGCCAGCTGCTGCGACAGGATGCGGCCGGTGTACTTTGTCTGGGCCTGGTAGGTGATTTCGCCGCCGCTTTCCACCCGCTCCACCAGGTAGGGCAGCGCCGCGGTGCCTCCGCCGGCGATCTGGCCCATAAAGGTCATGAACCGGCAGGGATTGATCAGATCCGAATGCTGGCCGATGCAGCTCCAGGCAAAGGAAGCGGCGCCGGCATCGGAAATGTCATACTTTCCGGCGGAGGTAGTCACCCCGTCAAAACTGAGCTTCTCCGTGATTTCAAATTGATTGACATATTTCTGCATATTCTTCCTGCCCACCAGCTCCGCCACCTGGGCAAAGGCGCAGTTGCAGGAAACCGCCAGAGCCCGTTTCAAATCGCATTCGCCGTGAGCCGTCTCGCAGGTGATTTTCTCCTTGCCGTAGGCGTATTCCCCGGAGCAGAAAAAGGTTTTGCTCTCGATGCCCGGCACGCAGTCCAGGGCAGCGGCACAGGTGACGATCTTATAAATGGAGCCCGGCGGATAGGACGACTGCAAAAACCGGTTCAGGTACACGCCGGTATAGCTGCCGGTGGTATCTGCCTGGATGTCCGGCACATTGTCCGGGTCGTAGGTGGGAGAGGTGACGGCGCAGAGAATCTCTCCGGTTTTGTAATTGTACACCGCCACAGTCCCCTTGCGTCCGTATAATCCGGTAAGGGCCGCGTTCTGCACCCGGGCGGAGATGGTCAGCCGCTCCACGCCACCGGCACCCTCGGCGTTATACACTCCGTTCACCAGGTCATAGCCCACCATAGCACCGGCATACTTGGCCACCGCCCCGGCGCTGATGAAGCCGCTGCGATCCCCTACCCAATGGAGGGTGGATTTTCTCGTGTTGACATCGGAGGAATACTGCCGCCCGTTGGTCAGATCCAGCAGCACATTCCCCCGCCGGTCCACCACGGTGCCGCAGCCCAGGTTGCCGTTGTTGAACACATGGGGCGACCCGGGAGAGGTGACCCAAGTGGGTCCCTGGGTGAGATATTCAAAGAAGAAGAAGCCGCAGCCTGCCAGCAGGATGCCCAGGAACAGACCCATCAGCCAGGTTCTTTTGGTAACGCGATTCATTTTTTACCTGCCTTTCTACTGAGCTTCACCGCGAAGCTTGCGTTCTGCCGGGTATCCGATGCTTTCACAAAGGCCAGCAGCCCCCAGGAGGCCACCATGCTGGTGCCGCCATTGGAAACAAAGGGGAAGGTGACGCCGGTGAAGGGCAGAATGTCCACGGTGCCCAAAACATTCAGGATGGTTTGAATCAGCAGGATGCCCGCAGCGGTGCAGGCACCGATGCTGAAAAAGCTGCTGCGGGCCACCCGGGCGGTGCGGATGGCAAAGAACCCGAAGGCGCAGATGCTCAGCACCGCCATCATGGCCAGGAGCAGGCCCCATTCCTCGGAAATGGTGGCAAACACAATGTCCGAATCCGCCGCAAAGACCTTTCGCAGCCAGCCCTTGCCCGCTCCCACGCCGAACAGGCCGCCGGAGGCAATGCACATCAGGGACTGAGCCTGCTGATAGCCCTTGTTAAAGGGATCCTCCCAGACATGCCGCCAGGTGGCAAACCGGTTCAGGGCATGGGGGGCCACCCGCAGGGCCAGGATGCCGGCCAGGACAAGAGCCGTAATGGCCAGGGCCACGGTGCCCATACTGCCGGAGCGCAGATAGGCAATGATGAGGAAGGAGCAAAAGAAAATCAGGGCAGTACCGAAGTCATTCATAATGGCCAGGCACCCGCAGATCAGCACGGAATAGGCGATGAAGGCAATCAGGTTCCGCTTGTTCATGATTCGATCCATGGTGGAGGCACCGGCGAACACAAAGCACACCTTACTCAGCTCCGAGGGCTGCAGAGACAGGCCGCCCACAATGATCCAGTTTTTCGCGCCGTAGTACTCGGTGCCGAATACCAGCGTCAGCAGCAAAAAGCCCAGGCCCGCCGCCACCGCCAGATACCGAACCCGCTTGGCCCGCTCCAGGTTCCGCAATGACCAGCCCACCAGCAGATACACCAGCACCCCCACCGCCATGGCAAGCAGCTGCTTGAGAGCCTCCTTGGGTGCCACCGTAGCGATGGCCGCCATGCCCAATGTACACAGGAAGAAAGCCAGGGTCTCCATTTCAAAGGAGCTGCGGCGAATGGCCAGATAGAACCAGTACAGAAGCCACTGAGCCAAAAGGATGCCGCCGAAGCCTTCCAGAACCAGCACGGTGCTGTCCACCGCGTTGTGGGCGGCAAAGCCCAGCATGGCCAGCACCTGAAACGCGGTGAGAAGCAGCAGGTTAATAAATCCGGCAATGGGCCCGGAGCCCCGGGTTCGCAGCTGGGACTGGAGCTGCTCCTGCTGCCGGGTGATGACCTTCAGCTTCAGCTTCACCCCGCCTACGGAGATCACGTCCCCATCCTGGAGCGCACAGATGTTCACCCGCTCTCCGTTGACATAGGTGCCGTCCTTGGAATGGGTGTCGGTGATGGTCCAGCTGCCGTCGTCATACCGGGTGAGTACCGCGTGGTTACGGGAGACGGTGGACAGGGCAATGGACACATCACAGCTTTTGCTTCTTCCGATCACATTTTCCCAATGGGTCACCGGAACCCGTTCCCCTCCGGGCATCACCAGCCAGGCCCAGATTTCCGGTTCTCTGCGAAAGGTGAGCAGGGGGATGGCACAGCGCAGCAGCAGCAAAAATGCCAGCAGCGGGCAGGCGCTGCGAACCAGGGATATGTAAAAATTCCCGTAGGTGCCGTCCATTTGAGAAAAGGACTGGGGAATTCCGGACAAAAAGCCCTCCAGCCACTGCGCCGCAGGAGCCAGCAGCTGCCCCAGCTGGGAAAAGAACTGCAGGATCCCGTCCAAAATGGATTGTAAAGTCATCTTGAAGAGGTCCCTCCTTTCAAAGGAACTGGATAATCACTTGACGCAGGAAACCCCCGCGCCAAAATAGGTTTCTGGTATGACGCTGAGCGAATGGGCATATTGGAATTTGTCGGGGAGGCCCCGCGGCCAATTTCGCACCGGGGTTTTCAGAAATCGTTACCCCATTACCCACCCGGTAACGTTTTTGCGGCAACATTTTGAACCGAAATGTCCAATTTTGCGTAGGGAATGCATTTATGCATTCCGCAAGGTTATTGTTTCAAAACCGGCGGGTTGAATGGTAAAACGCCGAAAATACGTCTTGGAAAATCACCTTTCAATAAACCGCGGAGGTTATCCAACGTTTCGGAACGGATAAATCCGTTCCCTACGCACCCGCTGGAAGGCGTCCCATTCAACACCCTGCCAAATTCCAATTTTCCGGGCTTCGGGCGGACTACGATTCTTTTACCAATGCCCGCAGGGCTGCAATTTCCGCCGCGTAGCCCGGCAGCTCGTTGGGGGTCTCCAAAATCATGGGCAGTCCCTGCAGCGCCGGGTGGTTCACAATGGCCTCAAAGGTCTTCATCCCCAGGCTCCCCTTGCCGATGCATTCGTGCCGGTCCTTGTGGCTATGGAACGGGTTTTTGGAATCGTTCAGGTGCAGCGCCTTCAGCCGATCCAGGCCGATCACCCGGTCAAATTCACGCAGAACGCCGTCCAGATCATTCACAATATCATAGCCTGCGTCGTAGACATGGCAGGTATCCAGGCAGACGCCGACTCGGGAAGAGCCCACCGCCTCCAGAATCAGCTTCAGCTCCTCAAAGCGGCCACCCACCTCGCTGCCCTTGCCCGCCATGGTTTCCAGCAGAACGGTGACGGGATAATCCGGCTCCAGTGCCCGTCCCAGGGCGGCGGAAATATAGTCGATTCCTTGCTCCGTTCCCTGGCCCACATGGCTGCCGGGGTGGAAATTATAGAAATTCCCAGGAAGGCTGGCCATCCGGCGCAGATCGTCCAGCAGCACGTCGGCGGCAAAGGCTCTGGCCTCCGGGTCAGCGGTGCACAGATTCATGGTATAGGCCCCATGGGCTACCAGCGGCCCGAATTGCCTCTGCTGCAGCAGCTCCATGGCCCTCTGTGCATCCTTGGGATTTTCCTCCTTGGCCCGGCTGCCCCGTGGATTACGGGTGAAGAAAGCAAAGGTATCCGCCCCAATGGACAAGGCGGTTTCCACCATATTGGTGAAGCCCGCCGAGGCGGACAGATGGCATCCAAGATACATTGATGATTTCCCTCCAGCATTTCTTTCGCTAATGCTATCACATTTGAAGCAAAAATGCAAATTAACATTTCCCAAATTCCATAAGCTGTGATAAAATGGAAAAAACACTTGGGAGGGATCCCCATGCCAAGAACCGACAACCAAAAGCGGAAAATACTGTATATCTGGGACTACCTGCAAAAAAACTCTCACCAGAACAACCCGGTGAGAGCCAATGAATTGATTTCCATGCTGGACAGGCTGGGCATCCGATGTGACCGGAAAACCATTTATTCCGACATTGCCGCCCTCCAGGATTTCGGCGTGGACATTGTACACCAGCCGGGGCGGAACGGGGGCTATTTCATCGCCTCCCGGAATTTTGAGCTGCCGGAATTAAAGCTGCTCATCGACGCGGTGCAGTCCAGCCGGTTCCTGACGGAGAAGAAATCCAGGGAGCTCATTGAAAAGCTGTGCAGCCAGTGCAACGAGCAGGATGCCAGGCTGATGCGCCGGGATGTGTATGTCTCCGGCCGGGTCAAAAGCATGAACGAAACCATCTATTACAGCGTGGATGCCATTCAGGAGGCCATTGCCCAGAACAGGCAGATCACATTCCGCTACTTTGACTGGGGGCTGAACGGCAGCCGGGTCTATCGTCAGAAAAGCTACACCGCCAGCCCCTATGGCCTGTGCCAGGACAACGAAAACTATTACCTTCTGGCCCTGTCCCCCCGGCATGGCATCACCAGCTACCGGGTGGACCGGATGAGTGACATTGCCCTGACCGAGGAAGCAAGAGTCCCCTGCCCGGAGCTCTCCGGCAAGAATCTCACGGAGTACGCAAACCGGATGTTCCAGATGTACTCCGGCGACCGGGTATCGGTGAAGCTTCGGTTCCATCGGGATCTATCCAACGCGGTGATCGACCGGTTCGGGCAGGACACCATGCTGATTCCCGATGGAGAGGAGCATTTTGTCTTCACCGTGGAGGTGGCCGTTTCACCCCTGTTTCTCAGCTGGGTGATGGGTTTTGGAGACAAGGCGCAGATTCTCTACCCTCAGAGCGTAGTGGAGGAATGCAAAAAAATGGCCCGCCAGATACTGATGCAGTACGGCGGGTAGAGAATATCAGCAAAGGGAAAAGGTGCTGAATACCTCGCTCCAGATGATTTGGCAGTCGTCGTCCTCCGCATCCTGCAAAACGGACAGGCAGTAGTGGTAGGTTCCATCGTCCAGCACAACGCCCCGGCCCACCCGTTCGCCCTGCTCTCCGGCGGCGGCCCAGGCAAACTCCCAGCGCACCGGCTCCTCTGACCGGGTCTGCATCACAGTGATGTCCTCCCGATCAAAGCCGGTGAGGGAGCGGATGGTTGCGTCCAAATCCCCACCGGGCAGGGTCTGCACCATCACCTCATAACCATCCCCCAGATAGAGCCGGCCGGTATCGCTCTCCATAGCGCAGGCCACCGCTTCCCCGGGAAGCTCCAGACGAACCTCCTTCGGCGCGGCCAGAACCGGCTCCTCCCACACATCCGCCACGGTTTCCGCCACCTCCGCCTGGGAACAGCCTGCCAGAAACAAGCCTGCCAGCAGCACAAACAACAGTTTTTTCAAAGGGATCCCTCCAGAAAGGAAAAATATGCTTTCTGTTCTGTTCTTCTATCTGCTTACAATCAATGCGGTTGGGGTTATAATTATGCTTGCCGACAAGCGCTGCGCCCAGAAAAAGCTCTGGCGCATTCCGGAAGCCACTCTTTTCACCGCGGCTATCCTGGGCGGCAGCGTTGGCATTCTTTTGGGAATGCGGCTTTTCCATCATAAAACCAGAAAACCCAAATTCTACATCGGCATTCCTCTGATCCTGATGCTTCAGCTTTCCCTTGCGGCGATCCTGCTTTGGAGCGTCCTTTCTGCAGAGGGCTCCTTGATGGCAGCACCCTGAAATAACACCCTTTCGAAAAGGCGGGTGTTCATAGGACAGTTAACAGCCATATCATATGAACTTGATATGCTCCCTCTATGAGAGACAGTGAAATAAAACACTGTCATCATGGAGGGAGTATTTATATGCCACATAAGCATAAACACGCGTTCATAAATACAAAAAAAGCCCCGCCTATTGGCGAGACTTTTCATTATGTTGGCATTACCTATCTTCCCGGCAAGTCACCCTGCAAGTATTGTCGGCGCGAATGAGCTTAACTTCTGTGTTCGGGATGGGAACAGGTGGACCCTCA
>JAXECZ010000069.1:0-8777 GCA_034104845.1 Faecousia sp.
GGAGTCCGAGTTCCGTTCCGCTCCTTACTTCAACCTGACCATCGACGGCATCAACCTGCTGGATACCGCTTTCTGATTTCCCTTTAAATGAACCTGCCAAGGGCAGCGCAGCGTAAACTCCCTGCGCTGCCCTTTCTGGCTCAAAGTGGGCGCTTGAAAGGGAAAGGGTTTTTCCTTTTCAAGTTTCCATTTTCCCCTACAATGGGTAACATTGAAATATGTACTGACCGGCCTGACTCAGCTTGCTGTCAAATTGGAATCAAACCGATATGTAATTTGAAATATTTGAAGGAGCGTGAAGCCCTTGGAAATTGAGAAAAACAATTCCCATCCCGACGAAGGGAAAACCCCTGCGGTGAAGATGCGGAACATCACAAAAGCCTTTGGCACCGTGCTGGCCAACGACCGGGTGTGGCTGGACATCTACCGGGGAGAGATCCTGGCCCTGCTGGGGGAAAACGGCAGCGGCAAGACCACCCTGATGAACATGCTCTCCGGAATCTACTTCCCCGACGAGGGGGAAATCTCCATCGACGGAAAGCCGGTGGTCATCTCCTCCCCAAAGGATGCCTTTGACCACGGCATCGGTATGATCCACCAGCATTTTAAACTGGTGGATGTGCTCACCGCAGCGGAGAATATTGTCCTGGGCCTTTCCGGACGGCTGAACCTGAACGAGGCCCGGAAGAAAATCCGGGAAATCTGCGACACCTACGGCTTCGATGTGGACCCGGATCAGAAGATCTATAACATGTCCGTTTCCCAGAAGCAGACTGTGGAGATCGTCAAGGTGCTCTACCGGGGCGCGGACATTCTGATCCTGGATGAGCCCACCGCCGTGTTGGCCCCCCAGGAGACGGAGCAGCTTTTCGCCGTGCTGCGGAACATGCGGGACGCGGGTAAGGCCATTGTGATCATCACCCACAAGATGCACGAGGTGGAGGCGCTGTCCGACCGGGTGGCCATTCTGAACAAGGGCCGCTTCGTGGGCGACATGCTCACCAAAAACACCAACGCCCAGGAAATGACCAACATGATGGTGGGCCACGCGGTTTCCCTGAACATCCAGCGCCCTGAGCCCGTGGATC
Source organism: Faecousia sp. (assembly GCA_034104845.1). Classification (GTDB taxonomy): domain Bacteria; phylum Bacillota; class Clostridia; order Oscillospirales; family Oscillospiraceae; genus Faecousia. The sequence goes on from JAXECZ010000069.1 coordinate 1,089, forward strand.
CCAAGCCGAGGATCGTGGTGGAGGGGCTGACGGTGAGAAGCGTGGACGGCATCCTCAAGCTGGACGATGTGTCCTTTACCGCCCGCTCCGGTGAGATCCTGGGCATTGCCGGTATCTCCGGCTGCGGCCAAAAGGAGCTGCTGGAGGCCATCGCCGGTCTGCAAAAAACCGAAAAGGGCACCATCGGCTATATGGAGGACGACGGCAGCCGGGAAGAGCTCCTGGGCAAGGATCCCCTGGAAATTGCCTCCATGGGCGTGACCCTCTCCTTTGTTCCCGAGGATCGGCTGGGCATGGGGCTCGTTGCTAACATGGATTTGACGGACAATATGATGCTCCGCTCTTTCCGCAAGGGCCGCTCCATCTTCACCGACCGGAAGAGCCCCAGGAAATTGGCTCAGCATGTGGTGGAGGAATTGGAGGTGGTCACCCCCAGCGTCTCTACCCCTGTGCGGCGGCTCTCCGGCGGCAACGTGCAGAAGGTGCTGGTAGGCCGGGAGATCGCCTCCGCCCCCACGGTGCTGCTTACTGCCTATGCTGTCCGGGGGCTGGACATCAATTCCTCCTATGCCATTTATGATTTGGTGACCCAGCAGAAGCAGAAAGGCGTGGCCGTGGTGTTCGTGGGCGAGGATCTGGATGTGCTGCTGGAGCTGTGCGACCGGATTCTGGTGCTCTGCGGCGGCAAGGTCAGCGGTATGGTGGAGCATCCCACCTCCCAGGACAAAAACCGCATCGGCCTGATGATGACCAAGGTTGGAGGCTAAGACAAGATGAAACAGAAACTCTTCCACCTTTCCAAACGAAAGGAGCTGCCCTGGTACGCGGCCTGGGCTATCCGGGGGGCGGCGATCCTGCTGGCGCTGGTGGTGTGCGGCGTTGTCACCACCGCCATGACCGGCGAGAACCCCATCGCTATCTACAAAACCATGTGGGCCGGTGCCTTCGGCACCAGCCGGAGAATCTGGAACACCCTGCAATACCTGGCGCTGCTGCTGTGCGTCTCCCTGGCGGTGACCCCTGCCTTCCGGATGAAATTCTGGAATGTGGGCGGCGAGGGCCAGGTGCTCATGGGCGGCCTTGCCACTGCTGCCTGCATGATCCTGCTGGGAGACAAGCTGCCCAACTGGATCCTCATTCCCGTCATGATCGTCTCTGCCCTTTTGGCTGGTGCCATCTGGGGCGGCATCCCCGCTTTCTTTAAGGCGAAATGGAACACCAATGAGACGCTCTTCACCCTGATGATGAACTATGTGGCCACCCAGCTGGTTGCGTATTATGTCATCGTGTGGGAGGTGCCCAAGGGCTCCGGCAAAATCGGCATCATCAATCAGAGCAGCCACGCCGGGTGGCTTCCCACCATCGCCGGGCAGAAATACCTGCTCACCGTTCTGGTGGTGGCTATCCTTACAGGGGTATTGTATATCTATCTCAACCGCTCCAAGCAGGGCTATGAGATTTCCGTGGTGGGCGAATCCATCCGAACCGCCCGGTATGTGGGCATCAAGGTGGACAGGGTCATCATCCGCACCATGCTGCTGTCCGGTGCGCTCTGCGGCCTGGCGGGACTGCTGCTGGTAGGCGGCTCCGACCATACCATCACCGTGAACACCGCAGGCGGCCGGGGCTTTACCGCGGTCATGGTGTCCTGGATGGCGAAATTCAATCCCATCGGCATGATCTTTACCAGTCTGCTGCTGGTGTTCCTGGGACGGGGAAGCAGCGAGATTTCCTCCAAATTCCAGCTGAATGATTCCTTCGGCGACATCCTCACCGGCATCATTCTGTTCTTCATCATCGGCTGTGAGTTCTTCATCAACTACAAGATTTCCCTGCACCGGGCATCCAGGAAGGAGGACAAGTGAGATGTTTGACCTTTTGACCTTTATTCCCCGCGCGGTGATGCAGAGCATCCCTCTGCTCTTCGGCTCCACCGGTGAGACCTTGACGGAGAAATCCGGCAACCTGAACCTGGGTATTCCCGGCATCATGTACATGGGAGGCATCGGCGGCGTCATCGGCGCGTTCTTCTATGAGCAGTCTGCCGCCGGGCAGATGCATGCCCTCCCTGCCGTTCTCTTTCCCATGCTGGGGTGCCTCTTGGGCTCCGCGCTGATGGGTCTGCTGTACTGCTTTCTCACTGTCACCCTACGGGCCAATCAGAATGTAACCGGCTTGGCTATGACCACTTTCGGCGTGGGCTTCGGCAATTTCTTCGGTGGCTCCCTCATCAAGCTCACCGGTGCGGATGTTCCCTCCATCTCCCTCACTGCCACCAGCTCCTATTTCCGCACCACGCTGCCCTTTGCCAAAAGCACCGGCGCCATCGGACAGCTCTTCTTCTCCTATGGCTTTTTGGCCTATTTGGCCATTGCGCTGGCGCTGCTTGCTTCCTATGTTCTGGGCCACACCCGGGTGGGACTGCACCTGAGGGCCGTGGGAGAGAATCCTGCCACCGCCGACGCGGCGGGCATCAGCATTGCCAAATATAAGTATGCCGCCACCGTCATTGGCAGCATGATCGCCGGTTTGGGCGGGTTGTACTATGTGATGGACTATGCCAACGGCGTCTGGTCCAACAACGGCTTCGGCGACCGGGGCTGGCTGGCCATTGCGTTGGTGATCTTTACCATCTGGCGGCCCAATGTGGGCATTCTCAGCTCCATCCTCTTTGGCGGACTGTACATTCTGTACCTGTTCCTGCCCAGTGCCAACCTGGCCATGAAGGAGCTGTATAAAATGCTTCCCTATGTGGTTACCATCGTGGTGCTGGTGATGACCAGTATGCGGAACAAGCGGGAGGATCAGCCCCCTGAGAGTCTGGGCCTTTCCTACTTCCGGGAAGAGCGATGACTGAAATAGCAAGCCCATGAAGGATTTTATTGAAATTACGGATTTCCATGCCCCGGAGCTGGATGTGTTTGCCCGGCTCACCGAGGCTCAGCTGCTGAACCGCTTTGAGCCCAAAAAGGGGATGTTCATTGCCGAGAGCCCCAAGGTGATCCAGCGGGCATTGGCTGCCGGCTGCAGACCGGTTTCCCTGCTGGTGGAGCGGGGCCACTGCAATCAGGAGGCCATGGAGGCCATTGCGGCCTGCGGGGAGGTGCCGGTGTACACCGCGCCGCTGCCGGTGTTGACTCAGCTCACCGGCTTCCAGCTCACCCGGGGGATGCTCTGCGCCATGTACCGTCCGCCCCTTTCAGACCCTTTGGAGGTTCTGCAGGGGAAGCGCCGGGTGGCGGTGCTGGAGGATGTGATGAATCCCACCAACCTGGGGGCGATTTTCCGCTCCGCTGCCGCCCTGGGAATGGAGGCGGTGCTGCTCACCCCCGGCTGCACCGATCCTCTCTACCGCCGGTCTGCCCGGGTGAGCATGGGTACCGTGTTCCAGGTGAGCTGGTGCTATCTGGGGCCCGACTGGCAGGACATGCTCCGAGCCTTGGGCTTCCAAACCGCCGCCATGGCCCTTTGCGACGACAGCGTGTCCATCGACCATCCTGATTTGGCCCGGGCGGAAAAGCTTGCCATTGTTCTGGGCACCGAGGGGGACGGCCTGGCACCCACCACCATCGCCCGCTGCGACTACACCGTGAAAATCCCCATGTCCCACGGAGTCGATTCCCTGAACGTAGCCGCCGCCAGCGCCGTGGCCTTTTGGCAATTAGGACGCAGATAACGATTCGAGGCTGCCCTTTGGGCAGCCTCGTTGTTTTGTATGGGGATATCAGCGGATATCGTAAACGCTTCTGGCTTTGACCTCTTTGGCCTCGCCGCGGAGGATCTTCACCCGCTTGGTGCCGGCGTTCATGTCGAAATAGTTGTCACTGAGCAGGGTATCGGCGCCGGCCATCAGCTCCACGCTGCGGGCATAGGCCTTGGCGGTGACCACGATCTCGTCGCCCTCGAGGTGAGCCTCCAGCTGGGGATCGACAAAATGGAAATGCTTGGGGGCGCAGAAGAGCACACTCCCCTCGCCCACGGTGACGCCTGCTTCATCCACCAGCTCATAGGAATAGTAGCAGTCGTAGGTGGCCTGACTGGAGAAGTCCTGCTTCGGGCACCAGACGGCACTCATGGGCCCGACGGTCACATCAAAGCTGCCGCTTTCTATCACGGAAGCGTCGGGACGCCGCAGTGCCCAGTGGGCCTTACCGGTGAAGTTACGCAGCGTCTCGTTGCTCACGTTCAGCTGGGCTGTCTTCTTCAAATCAAAGGGTTCGGCGTTCACGTTGGTGTTCTGGCTCAGAATGCCCTCTTCGTGGCAGGAGATCAGAACAGGGGAGAAGAACCGCTTCTCGTAGTAGTGCAGGGCTTTCCAGCGGCCGAAATAGTCGATGGAGGCCCAGCTGGCAACGGGCCAGCAGTCATTGAGCTGCCAGACCACGGCGCCCATACAGCGGTTGTCACTCCGGTTCCGGCGCCAATGCTCCACGCCGTACTGCATGGCCTGGGCCTGGAGCAGCTGGGAGGCATATACCAGGCTGGAAAGATCACCGGGATACAGATACATCTGGGACAGGTAGGACACGATTCGCCCGTTGGCGGAGGCGTTTCTCTGGTGCTTCTCCATGACATAGGAGAATACGTTCCGGTCCTCGGGGGCGGTAAAGGCCTCAATGGTCTGCATGCAGGGGAAGCTCTGGAAGCCGAACTCGGACACATAGCGGAATAGGTACTTCCGGTAGTCTGTAAAGGGTTTCAGACCGTGCCACACATCCCAGTAATGAACATCGCCCCGGTTGGGATCCTGAGGTTCGTCGAAGCTGCCGCCGCTGGAGGGGGAGGCGGGCCAGTAGAAGGTCTGGGGATCCTCTTCCTTCAAAATCTTGGGGATGATGTACTCATACATCTTGATGTAGTCCGCTTTCTGCCGCATAGAGCTGACCCACTCGCCCACGGCCACAAACTGCTCCATCTCGTTGTTGCCGCACCACAGAGCCAGGGAGGCATGGTGCCGCAGACGGCGGATGTTGTCCACAAATTCGGCACGGATGTTCTCTTCAAAGTCCTCGGTAAGGTTGTAAACGGCGCAGGCGAACATGAAGTCCTGCCACACCAGCAGACCCAGCTCGTCGCAGGAGTCGTAGAAATCATCCTCGGGATAGTAGCCGCCGCCCCAGACCCGGACACAGTTCATGTTGGCGGCTTTGGCGTCCTCCAGCAGACGGCGGGTTCGCTCCGGATTCACCCGGGGCAGGAGATTGTCCTCGGGAATGTAGTCCGCGCCCATGGCGAACACATCCACCCCGTTGACACAATGGCAGAAGCTCTCTCCCCACTGGTCCTTTTTCCGGCTGACGGTGAGGGTTCGCAGACCGATTCTCTTGCTCCAGCCGTCCAGCCCGTCGCCCAGGGTGACCTCTACCTGGTACAGCGGCTGCTCACCCAGGCCGTTGGGCCACCAGAGCTGGGGATCCTCTATTTCGATGATCGCGTTTTCCCCCTGAGCGGTGAACACGCTGCCGTCGGGAGCGGTGACGTTAACGGAAACCGCAGCGGAGCCGGTGATCTGGGTGATGTGGGTATTTACCTCCAGCGTGACCCTGCCATTTTCATGGTGCTGCACCACATACACATCCCGAATTCTGGCGGTTTTGATGCCAAGAATGCTGATGTCTCTCCAGATGCCCGCGTCCGGCAGGCGGGGGCCCCAGTCCCAGCCGAACATGCAGTGGGCCTTGCGAATATGGGGGAAGCCCACCATGGCGTCGGAGGAGCCATCGGCCCGGCTCTCGGCATAGGCCTGCTTGATGAACCGGGTGGGGGAGTCGAATTTTACGGTAATTTGGTTTTCACCGGGATGAAGCACATTCTTTACATCGAACTCGTAGATTCGGTGCATGTTCTTGCCGGTGCCTACCGGACAGCCGTTGACGGTGACGGAGGCCAGAGTGTCCAGCCCATCGCAGCGGAGCACCACTGCGTCGTTTTCCAGCAGTCCGGCGGGAACGGTGAAGCTGCGGCTGTAGACAAAGTCATTGTCCATGATTTTCAGGGCTTCGTTTTCGTTGTCCCGATAGAACGGGTCGGGAATCTGCCCGGCAGTGAGCAGATCGTGATACACGGAGCCGGGGACAGTGGCGTTGACCCGGGGGAAAGAGCTGCCGGGGATATCCAGTGTCCAGGCACCGTTCAGGGTGAGCTTCTCCATAAATGCATTACCTCCGAATACGTTTTCGTAAGAGTTAACAATGGGCGAGAACAATATACGCCATATTTTATAAAAAGTCAACATATAAATCACAACGGAAAACAGGCCGTTGTCTAAATGACTAAAGCAAGATTGCTTGTTTTGTCATCATTCACAAATAATTCATGGAATCTTGATTTTTTTCTCATAACTATTGACAGATGGATTTTGAGCACATATAATCAGACCGAAAGTAAACGTTTTCGAGTAAGCCGTGTGTACGGCAGTAAGGAATCCACATGGTAACATTAAAGATGCTGGCCAAGCAGTGTGGCGTTTCCGTTGCCACAGTCAGTAAGGCCCTCAACGGCGCCCCGGACATCAGCGCGGAAACCGCTGCCCGGATTCAAAAGGCTGCGGCGGAGATGGGCTACACTCCCTGCGCTGCCGCCCGCTCCCTGAAAACCAGCCGGTCTCACAACCTGGGTGTCATTTTCAGCGACGGCACAAAAAGCGGTCTGACCCACGAGCACTTCGCCTACATCCTCAATAGCTTCAAGCGCCGGGCAGAGGAGCTGCACTTCGATATCACCCTTATCAGCGATCACCCAGGGCCCTGGGGCAGCGACTACGCAGGCCATGCCCGCTTCCGCAACTGCGACGGCGTGGCGGTTCTGGTGGCAGATAATGCCGCGCCCACCGCTCAGGAGCTGGTTCGCTCCGGCGTTCCGGTGGTTTCTGTGGACTACCATTTCGATAATTGCAGCTGCATCGAGTCCGATAACGTCAGCGGCATCCGGGAGCTGGTGGAATATGTTTACAGCCAGGGACACCGGAAAATTGCCGCGATCTTTGGCGATGACAATGTGGTGACCCGGATTCGCATGTCCAGCTTTTTCAACACCTGTGCCCGGCTGGGGCTGACCATTCCAGAGGAATATATCTGCCACGGACGCTACCACTCCGGAAGAGCCTCGGCGGAAGCAACCAGAAAGCTGATGGAGCTGCCGGAGCCGCCCAGCTGTATTTTGTATCCCGATGACTTTTCGTTCTTCGGCGGCAAGCGGGAGCTGGAGGCCATGGGGCTCTCCATTCCCGAGGATGTGAGCGCCGCCGGCTACGACGGCATCTCCGTGGGCAAGGTCGTCTCCCTCACGACCGTCCAGCAGAATACCGATGCCATCGGCGTTGCTGCGGCGGAGGAGCTGGCAAGAGCCATAGAGGAGGGCAGAGGCTACCTGCCCTGTACCCGAGTGATCTCCTGCTCCCTCGTTACCGGAGCCACGGTTCGTAAAATTTAAAATTTTTCAAAAAGGAGCGCTCCTTTTTCTCTTTCATTCTTTCAGGATGAAAGAATGGATATTGATGAGTGCTCCTGGTTAAAAAGTCGTTATGGCCCACCAGGGCTTTAACAAAATAAAAGGAGGATTCACCATGAAGAAAATGTCCAAGCTTCTCGCGATGCTGTTGGCAGTTGCGATGATCTGCGGTATGCTCGCAGTCAGCGCCTCCGCCACCGATGTCACCCTGCCCCGCGAAGAGACCCTGTACTTCGGCGG
>JAXECZ010000152.1:0-15372 GCA_034104845.1 Faecousia sp.
ACCGGGGGTAAAGTCATGGCTGAGTACCCCCTTCCAGTGGCATTCGATGGCGTTGTGAATGGAGTGCCAGTGCCAGTATTCCACCATGTTCGCGCCGTTGGCAAGGTGGGCAAAGGCCTGCAGCCGCAGCTGTCCCGGCCATGGCAGTCTGCCAACAGGCCCCTGAGCCTGGGTTTCCAGGACAAAGAAATTCTCCCCAGCCTTAAGTCCCCTTGCCAGATCGCCGCCGAAGCTGATCTCCGCCCCCGTCAGAAAAGACGCCGTAGGATGGTAAATATCACAGCCCGCCACCGTAACCGCTTCTGCTGCTTTGAACTGGTCTGCGTCCGGCTGGAGGGCGTGGGAATAGTCCCGCCATTCATAGTCAAAGTTGTGGGTCACGAACTGCTCCGGGCGGCGGTATTCGTCCACGATGGATCGCTGCCAGAGGAGAAATTCCGTCACCAGATTTCTCTGAAAGGCTTCAAATTCCGCCGCCAGAGAATTGTTGATGGTGCCCCGCACATCCGGCAGGTCGTCCCAGCTTCCCAGAGAATTGCTCCAATAGGCCAGGCCGAAGGCCTGATTCAGATTTTCCACGGTGCCGAATTTGTCCATCAGCCACTTTTTGAACAGCGCCTGTGCCCGCTGGCCGCAGGTATCATAGGGCTTCGTCTCGTTGTCCAGCTGGAAACCGATAACGTTGTCATATGGCTGTACTTCTTCCATCAACCGACGGATGATCCGCTCGCAGTGGAAGCGGTAGCCGGGATGGGTGATGTCCATATTCTGCCGATGGCCGTATTTCGACGGCCCGGCGTGGGTATCCGCCAGAATGTCCGAATATTTTCTTGCCAGCCAGGGCGGGATAGCGTAGGTGGGGGTTCCCACGATCACATCGATGCCGTATTTTTTCGCTCCCCGGAGCATTCGATGAAGGCTCCGAAAGTCAAATTCTCCATCTCTGGGTTCCCAGGTGCTCCATGTGGATTCCGCGATGCGGATGACGTTCATACCCGCATCTTTCATCATGCTCATATCCTCGTCCACACGGGATACCGGCATATATTCGTCGTAGTAGGCTGCGCCAAAATAGATTTTCTCTGTTTTCATAATGACCTCCGAAAGATAAATGCGGCAGACCCAGCTGCTGGACGGATCTGCCGCTAAATAGGAAGGAAACAAGCACTGTTAATCGCTTTGCTATGACGTGATGCAGCGGGTAATGGTGCCGAGAATCAGCAGATGCAGCGGGTACAGAATGTAGAACAAATACTTGTTTGGCTGTTCCCCCCGCTGATGATTGTACCGTTTCAGCACGAAATTGGAGACCGGGCCGGTAACGTACATCAGACTGATGATGCCGCTGACCCACAGCTTTGCCTTATGCTCTTTCAGCAGGTAATAAACCGCAATGAGCAGAACCATGCACAGACCAAATTGGGTTTTCATCAGCACGCTCCAGAGTACCGCCGCCAGAACAATCAGCAGCTTTACACCCTTTCCGGCAGCAAAGAGCCGCAGTCCATAGAGCATCACAAGACCGATGGCAAGGGTAAAGAGCAGATTCTGACTGTCCCAGCCGAAGATCCTGCCGGACATGGCAAGGTCGAAGGGAATTTCGCTTAAGAGGGCAAATCCCACCATCCGAATCAGGTAGACCTTGAAATTCCGGGTGTGGAGGAATCCCTCCACCAGCAAAAACGCAAATACCGGAATGGCCAGACCGCCCAGAAGCTGGAACATCGCCGCCCAGGAGGACAGCACCATCAGGTCAGGGTTTGCTGCCCACATTTCCCGCAGCTGTGTATTGGAGAACTGATTCACATGAAGCAGTCCGTTCTGAACTACGGTCATGCTCAGGGAATAAAAGAACATGGTGGCGCAGCCATACCATTTCAGCGTAGCGGCGGTAACCTCCACATGAGGTAGTTTTCTTCTGTCGCGCAGGTCACGCATTGCCTTTCCCCCTAAAAATCCCGGATGGTTTTCAGTGCGGGCAGGGCATTACCGTTGTAATCGAACAGCGCCTGATTTGCCCACTCGTTGCCGCCGGGGCCTTTTTCACCGATATAGGCCAGTGCCTCGTCATTTGCCCAGCCGCAGCCGGGTACGGGAATCCATGCCGGTTCCCAATAGACAAAGCCTTTCCCCCTGCCATCCGGTACGCTCCGAATGGTTTCCATGATGTCCTGCATAAAGGCACTCTGGCCTTCCGGACTCATGGCATAGGGTACCTTTTCCGCCAGTTCCCGCTTGGTGGCCATGCCCTTACGCATAGACGGCTCCAGTTTTTCGTAAGCGGCATAGTCTTCCAGGGTAAAGCCTGTGGAAACCTCCGCCACGATCAAGTCCTTGCCATAGCGCAGGGCGATGTCGTGCATATTCCGTTTCAGGTCGTCCACGCTTCCATGCCAGAAGGGATAATAGCTCAGACCGATATAATCAAAGTCCATTCCGCCCCGGGCAAAGTAGCTATCAAACCAGGTGCGGTACAGTTCGTTATTGCCGCCGTTGTCCAGATGCAGCATGATCTTCGCGCCGGGGGCAGCGTCATGGACCGCCCGGATGCCCGCGTTCAGAAACAGAACAATGTTGTCAAAATTCGGCGTTTTCCCATAAGGCCACAGCAGCCCCTTGGAAAGCTCGTTGCCCACAGCTACGATATTGGGAAGCAGTCCCTCAGAAGCCAGTGTCCCCAGAACGCGGAATGTAAAGTCGTAAATCGCCTGGGCCAGCTCCTCCGGCTGCATACCGCGCCAAGCCTTCGGGATGGTCTGCTTGCCGGGGTCTGCCCAGAAATCGCTGTAGTGGAAGTCCAGCATCCAGTCGATTCCGGCATCGCGCAGACGCTTTGCCATGGTGATGGTTTTGGGAAGGTCATTGGTGCCCGCACCATAGGGGGTGCCATCCTCGCTGTAGGGATCATTCCACAGCCGCAGCCGAACCAGATTCATTCCATAGCGTTTCAGAATCTCAACAGCGTCGTCCTGTCTGCCGCAATCTAAGAATTTGCCGCCGCAGCTTTCCACTTCCGGCAGGGTGGACAAATCCATCCCCTTGATAAAACTATCCATGAAATCGTCCTCATTTCGCGTATCCGTCAGGATTCTTGCTCTGCCAATTCCAGCTGTGGGCGCACATATCCTCAATGCCGTACTGCGCTTGCCAACCCAGTTCGTCTCGTGCCTTACCGGGATCCGCCCAACATTCGGCAATGTCGCCGGGGCGGCGGGGATCAATAACGTAGGGCAGTTCCTTGCCGCAGGCCTTTTCAAAGGCATGAATCACATCCAGAACGGAATAGCCATGCCCCGTACCCAGATTGTAAATCACAAGACCGGGGGCGGTTTCCAGCTTCCGGATGGCGCAGACATGCCCCTTTGCAAGATCCACCACATGAATATAATCGCGGACTCCAGTTCCGTCAGGTGTCGGATAATCATTACCAAACACATGGACTTTTTCCAGTTTTCCCACCGCGACCTTGGCAATATAGGGCACCAGATTGTTGGGGATGCCGTTGGGGTCTTCTCCTATCAGGCCGGAGGGATGCGCGCCGATCGGATTGAAGTAACGAAGCAGCGCTATATTCAGCTTGGGATCTGCTTCACAGCAGTCGCTTAAGATACGCTCTGTAAACGCCTTGGTTGTACCATAGGGGTTGGTTGTCCTGCCCACAGGAGAATCCTCGGTGATGGGCACCTTCTCAGGATCACCGTATACAGTTGCGGAAGAACTGAACACGAAATTGTGGCAGTCAAACTCCCGCATCACATCCAGAATATTCAGTGTACAGTTCAGATTGTTGGAATAATACTCGATCGGTTTTTTACAGCTTTCGCCCACCGCTTTATATGCGGCAAACTGAATGACAGCATCCATATCGGGACATTCCTGAAAAATCCTCTCAACCTCGCCGCGTTTTGTCATATCCGCCTGATAGAACCGGAAGTCCTTACCAGTGATTTCCCTGACCCGCTCCAAGGCGGTGGGACAGGAGTTATAATAGTTGTCTGCTACCACAATGTCATAGCCTGCGTTCAGAAGCTCTACGCAGGTATGGCTGCCGATATATCCGGCGCCGCCGGAAACCAAAATAGCCATTACTGTCTCTCCTTAATGGATACTTGCCAGGAACCGCACAAAGCCTTCCCGTCCGGATTCGTTCAGTTTATACACGCCCGCGTCCTCCAAAACCTGGGCAAACACCATGCCGATTTCTTTGCGGAGGATTTCGGCTGCATTTTCATGGGTGAAAACGTATTTTTTCTGAAGCTCCTGCGCCCACTGAGCGTGCTTGGTAATGTTCTGGCTGTACTGGCTGACAGGCGTCTGATTGACCAGAGCTTCTTCCAGTTCCGCCATCTCCGTTTTCAGGCGGCTGGGCAGCACCGCAAGACCCATGACCTCGATCAGACCAATGTTCTCTTTCTTAATGTGATGCAGATTGGCGTGAGGATGGTATACACCCATTGGGTGCTCTTCTGTGGTGATGTTGTTCCGCAGCACCAGATCCAGCTCATAATTCTCCCCGCGCTTCCGGGCAATGGGAGTAATGGTGTTGTGTTTTTGGCCGTCGGTTTCCGCAAAGATGAAGCTTTCCGGGTCAGAATAACCCCGCCAGGCGGCAAGGATTTTGCCTGCCAGCGCCACCAGCTGGTGATCATCCGGGCTGTTCAGGCGAATGCAGCTCATGGGCCAGTGAACGATACCCGCCTTCACATCTTCAAATCCCGGGAACACCCACGCCCGCTCCACGGGGGCCTTCTCCATGGCAAAGGTGTATCTGCCGCCCTGGAAGTGGTCGTGGCTCAGGATGCTGCCGCCGACAATGGGCAGGTCCGCGTTGGAGCCGACAAAATAATGGGGGAACTGCTTGACAAAATCCAGCAGCTTGCGGAAGGTGGCATTGTCGATCCGCATGGGGGTATGCTCCCGGTTGAACACGATGCAATGCTCATTATAGTAGACATAGGGGCTGTATTGCAGGCACCATGCGCTATTGTTAATGGTAATGGGGATGACACGGTGATTCTCCCGGGCGGGGTGATTCATGCGGCCTGCGTAGCCCTCATTCTCCACACACAGCTGGCACTTGGGGTAGCCGCTCTGGGGAGCGTTCTTCGCTGCCGCAATGGCTTTCGGGTCTTTTTCGGGCTTACTGAGATTGATGGTGATGTCCAAATCCCCGTAAGCGGTGGATGTGACCCATTTCACATCCTTTGCAATTCGGTCCCGGCGGATATAATTGGTATCCTGACTGAACTGATAGTACCAGTCCGTTGCCGCTTCCGCGCCCAGCCGGTCATAGCGGTCAGCAAACGTCCACTGTACCTCGCTGGGTCTGGGGGTGAGGCAGCCCATCAATTTGGTGTCGAACAGCTCTCTGGCTGTGCCATTGTCCTCACATATGCCCCGGCGGACAGCATCCTCGGTCAGTATTTCCAGAATTTCATGGAGCTTCCGTCCGGGAACCACTTCCGCGTCTTCATATTCGTCCAGCCCTATGACCAGCAGAAGCTGATTGCGGGCATAGATTGCGTCTGCCGGATGGATAAGCGCTTTCTCAAGACCATACTCCACCAGCTGCCTGATTGCTTCGTTTACCACAAGCTTCCCTCCTTAAGCCAATCGGATTCCGCCAACCGGGCGAATCGCCATCACATGACAGGCATTCTCTCCCAGAACCGCTTCTGTCTGCTGTTTAAACCGCTCCACCATGGCCAGCGGGACAAATGCCTGTACGGTGCCGGCAAAACCGCCGCCGTGGACGCGGACTGCACCCTCGCCGTCCAGTGCTTCCCTCACCACCGCGATGGTCAGGCCTACGGCCTGCTGATCGATGGCTCCCGCAGGCGTCACATTCTGCAAATACTCCCAGCTGCTGTGGCCGGATTCATTGACCAGCCTGAGAAATTCCTCATAGTTTTTATCGGCCAGAGCAAGCACCTGCTTCTCCACCCGGTCGTTGTCCGCGTAAAAATGGAAGGCGCGAAGCACCGCCCGGTCAGAACAGGCCTTTCGGCACTGGGGGATCTTCGCAAGGAAGGTCTCGTAGGGTACTTCCCGCAGAACCTCGCCGCCGCACACCTTAGCCACCGCTTTGCATTCGGCGGGCACCGCAGCGTATTCGTCTGTCAGGTCGGCGTGATCCGCGCCGGAATCCAGAATGCACAGTGCCAATCCCGCCGCGCTCAGGTCAAAATCGATCTTTGATACAGCGGGCCGGGCCGGGTCGGCAAAATCGATGCCTACCACTCCACCCACGCTGGATGCCATCTGATCCATCAGGCCGCAGGGCTTTCCAAAATAGACGTTTTCCACCCATTGCCCGATCTGGGCAATCTCAATGGGAGATACCTTCTTATCCCTCAGAAACAGCTCATTCAGAATGGTCCCAACCAGCACTTCAAAGGCAGCACTGGAGGACACGCCGCTTCCTTTGGGGACATTGGAAGCCACATACACATCCAGCCCTGACAGGTTCGCACCTCTCTGGGCAAAGGCGGCGCAGGTGCCCCGCAGAATGGCAGGACTGGTGTTTTCTTCGCTTTTCTTTTTCTCCAAATCCGAAAGGTCAATGACACACAGGTCGTAGCCTTCGCTTTTCAGCCGCAGCTGCCCAAGGTCATTGGTGCCCACAGCTGCGATCATATCTATATTGACACTGCCGGCCAGCACTCTGCCGTGCTGGTGATCGGTGTGATTTCCTCCGATTTCGGTGCGCCCGGGAGCGCTGAACAATGCCGCCGTTTCGTGACAGCCAAACTCGGTTTCCAGTCCATTCAGCACATGGAGATACCGATCCGCATAGCCTGCGGCGGATGCTTCCCCGCAGCAATACAGCCATGCCAGCTTCTGGGCAAATGGGCTTTCTGATAGTTCCTTTTTCAGTTCCTTCACAGATTTCATAACATACCTCCATATCTCTTTATGGAAAAGCAGCGGCTGACAGCGTCAGCCGCTGCAGTGCGGATGTGGATTATTCTGAAAAATCCTCAAAGTCAGAAAACCGCTTCATCATGTCCTTATACCGAATACGAACCATTTCATTCATCCGAAGAACCTCTTCCTCGGAACCAATGAACTGACAGCGCATGCAATAGAATTCCTCTTTCTGTGCATCGTAGAACATATCGATGTCCAGATCTCTCATGAAGCAGGAGGGGCAGCGGTAGTTCAGTCTGCCTTTTGTAGCTTGAGCCATGTGGTGAAGACCTCCTTATCCTGAAGTTTGCCGGTATAGCCCAGGGTGAACATGGGGCTGAAAGCATAGCCCTCCTTGATGTAGCCGCTCTTTTCCCGACCCTGGCAGACCATGGAAACCCGGGTGTCAATGGGCGGCAGCTTGCACCAGACCTCGCCTGCGTTTTCTGCGGACAGCTCCCGGCACTTGTACTCGTAGGGTATGGTTTCGCCGTCCACACCAAGGGTCAGGCTGGACATATCCTCGGAATATTCGGTGGTGCCATAGCAGCCCACCATGTACTCGTTGATGGTCACGTCGGCATTGGGATCGGACATTTCCAGAATGTTCCGGTCAATGCGGATGCTGCTCTCGCCCTCGGCAAAGGTGATCACGGTTTGCAGCTTTACGGTCAGATCGGAGAATACAATTTCCACAGGGTCAAGGGTCAGAATGCGGCTGCTGCCCTCCTGAGAGAAGTGGGCCTTGGTGCGGCACAGACACAGGTCAACCTCCTCGCCATTGTGACAGACCTTGGCGCTGCGGATGGTGCCCTCGCCGGCGTAGTGGGTGAAGTAACCCGCCCGGTACTTCTCCTGCATCAGGAAGGGATAGCTGGCATCCTGAACATGGGGGGTACCGATGCCCACAGGCCACTCTAGCTTCGCCACATAGGGCCGCAGGTCGAAAATGGCGCCGCCCTGATCCATGTTGACGCCAGCACGCATATAGGGGTCGCAGTACCAGAACAGCTGCTTGTTGCTGCCGTAGAGGATATCCCGCCACAGGGCGCACTCCGGCTCGGTGTAGGTTTTCTTCTGGCGGTAGTAGTCCGCGAACTCGGCCATGGTCATGTCGGTGAGCTTACCTTCCTTTTTCAGCTGACCGTAGTAGGCGCAGCCGTCCCAGTAGGACTTTTTCAGCAGCTCATAGGGTGCTTCCCACCGGCCCATCTTGTTCATCCAGCCGGGGCCGACGAACATCATGTTGTAGGCGTAGCCGTTGTTGTATTTGGCGAGGCTGCGGTACTGGTCAATCAGGTTATACAGGTAAGGGTATTCCCAGGTTTCCGTGTCGTAGATCATGCCCCGGAGGACGTTCTGGGGATGGGTGCCGAAATTGGAGCCGTTGCCGTCGTAGCAGGCCAGCAGATCCCGGCTCAGGTGGGGAATGGCCACGATGCCGGAGTCCTCTTCTTCATTGGCGGCGGGGGCGTGGGTATTTGCCTTGGAGGGAATCCAGGGCGCCCAGGGGCCACCGTCCATGAAGGTGTACCAGGAGTTGTTACAGGTGTGGTAGGCCTTGGGACCCTCCTCCCAGCAGGTGGCCACCGCGCACTTGACGGATGGGTACTCCGCCTTGATGAAATTGATCAGCTCGGCATCCATATAGTAGGAGCCGGTGGATTCGGGATAGAAGCCGAAGCGCTCATAGAACTTGCCGAACACATCCCGGACGATGGCCTTCTTGTCCTCCATAGAGAACATCCAGATGCAGAAGTCCTTGGTCTTGTACTTCTCCCGGAACTGCTCGCAGGGCAGTCCCAGCAGGCTCAGGGCGATCTCGTCGCCGTAGGTTTCGTGATGCTCCTTGGCCAGTGCCACGGCCTCGTCGTTGAACAGGCTGGCGTAGGTCATCTGGATGGTGGTTTTCAGGCCGTTTTCGTGGGCACACTGCTGCTGAAGCTTGAAAATGTCCAGGCTCTCCGTCAGCAGTGCCTTCCGGCCGATGTCCTCCGCCTTGCCCTGACCGGTGACCTTTTCCGCGTACTCGGGCACCATCTCCGGGCGGTGGATAATATTGACAACAAATTGCTCCATAGGTTATGTATCCTTTCCAAAAGGGGAAAATGATTTTTGGCTCAGCCTTTCACAGCGCCGTTGGTCACACCCTCCACATAGAACTTCTGCATAATCAGGAACAGAATGGAAATGGGGATGGAAACCAGCACGCCGCCGCAGCAGAACTGGGTGAAGTAGGTATTGATCAGGCTCTTATCCAGCATCCGGTAAAGGCCCACCGCCACGGTGTAGTTGGCGGAGATTCCGGCGTTGAGGATCATCTTGGCGTAGACGAAATCCATCCAGGGTGCCAGGAAGCTGCTGATAACGGTATAGACGATAATGGGCTTGGAGGTGGGCAGCACGATCTTCCAGAAGATCATGGCCTCGTTGCAGCCGTCCAGCCGGGCCGCCTCGCACAGTGACCTTGGCACCGTGTCGAAGAAGCCCTTGGCAATGAGATAGCCCAGGCCGGAGGAGGCGGAGTAGACCAGAATCAGGCCGATGTGACTGTTGGTCAGGCCGAAGGTCTTCAGGGTGAAATACACGGCGATCATGGACAGCATACCGGGGAACAGATTCATGAGCACCGCCGCATTCATCAGGGCCTTGCGGGATTTGAACCGGGTCACGGACATGGCGTAGGCCACCATGACCACGAACAATGTGGAAATGACGCAGGTCCAGCAGGCAATGACAAAGGTGTTCCAGAACCAGGTGGGGAACTGGTTCACCGTGTCCGGTGTCAGCAGCTTGGCATAGTGGATGGCGCTCCATTTCTCCGGGAAGAAATTGGTGGTGTTCATGCCGGAGTAGGCGCTGAAGGAGGTGCAGATCAGCCACACGATGGGAATGATCCAGATCACGCACAGCAGGCAGATCAGCGCGTTGTGCAGAACAGTCTTGGTGATACGCTTGCTCATGAGTAGGTTCCCTCCTTATCGCCGCTGATCATGAAGTTGAAGCCGATCAGGGTAAACACCGCGCAGACAATAAACACCATAATGCCGATGACGGAGGCCATCTTATAGTTGTAGTAGTCCTGGGTCAGGGTGAACAGCCAGGTCACCAGCAGATCCGTTTCCTTTGCCTGGGAATTGGCCATGAGCTGATTGGTGGTGACGAACACGCCGGAGGTGAGCAGATAGATCACGTTGAAATTGTTGAAATTCTTCACAAAGTCGGTGACCAGCGCAGGGCCCGTGACCTGGAGCATATAGGGCATGGTGATGGATTTGAACACCTGGAACTTGCTGGCGCCGTCGATGGTGGCGCTCTCCACCTGATCCGAGGGCAGGTTCATGAGCACGCCGGTGGCGATGAGCATCTGATAGGGGATGCCGATCCAGATGTTGATGAGGATGATCATCACATGCACCCAGCCGGGAGCCGTCATAAAGGGGATGTAGCCGGTGGTGATCAGTCCGATGTCACGCAGGAAGCCGGTCAGACCGATGTTGGCACAGATGGTATTGACGATGCCGTTGTTGGCAAAGAAATTCCGCAACAGCAGCAGGGATACAAACTGGGGCACGGCGATGGTGACCACCAGCATGGTGCGCCAGAGCTTTGCGCCTCGGGTCAGCTTGCTGTTAAGCAGCAGAGACATGAGGATGCCGCCCAAATAGGTGGTCAGGGTGGCGAAGAAGGACCAGACGATGGTCCAGCCCAGAATCCGGACAAAGGCGTAGCCGAAAGTAGAGGTGATGCCGCCGCCGAACAGGGTGGCGAAGTTGCTGAAGCCCACCCAGGAAAACAGGTTGGTAGGCGGCATATGCTGCTGGTCATAGTTGGTGAAAGCCACCAGAATCAGCAGCAGGATGGGGATCAGGGTGAAGACCACGACGCCCAGCACCGGCAGCGACAGCAGCGTGATGTGGAATTTCTGATCCAGGTATTCCTTGATGTCCTCAACAAAGCTGTTGATGTGCCGTCCACGCTCCGCCTGGAGCTGCAGGCGGTAGGCATTGACCACATTGCGGATGCACACAACAGCGGCGGCGAACCACACCACAAAGCTGAACAGAGAGAACAGCAGGATCATGAAGGAGTTGTCGTAGTCGTTCCACTCCGACTGCATGGTCTGGATGTTGAATACCTGCTCCGCCTGGACGGTGCCCAGGGTACTGAACTTGGGAACATAGTCCAGAGCGAAGCCCAGGGTAAATGCAATCAGTGCGATTTCCAGCAGCGTCATCAGCACGGCCTTGACGTACTGCTTCCTGCGCAGGTAGCCCGCTCCCCAGAAAACCACGGACAGCTTGACAAAGAGGTCGCCCTTTGCCATCGCCGTGCCGAATTCCGAGAAGAATCGGGCAATTGCCGCGAAGAAACCGGATATGGCGCTGCCCATTCTACTCAGGGCATTTTGATTTGCTTCCATAGAAGGTTTCCTTTCTTCATTTAGGTTATCAACGTTCATAAGCTGGTCAGCAAATTGGAATTTGGTGCGCCACGTGTTTGTAGAGAACGGGCTTGCTCGTTCCCTATAGGTGCGGCGTTTAAATTTCAATTTGCAGATGGCCTATTTATGCCGACAGCCTTATATCTTCATTTGTTCTTCCTTAAAACTGCCCCATATGCGTTGGCATATGGGGCAGCGTGTTGAATCTTTTCTTTCAGAAGCAGGCTTATTCCACGGGAGCGCAGACGCCCTCCACCATGGTGTCCAGAGCTTTCTGGATTGCGGCATCGTCGGCACTGTTCAGCTCGCCATTGGCGATCATCTGACCCAGGGTCGCGGTGGGATCCCAGTACTTGCCGCCCACGTTCTGAACGGAACCATAGACGTCCTGAGCAGCGGAAGCGGCGATGGCGATGTTGGAGGAAACGGTCTCGTCGGCAGCGGCGTTCAGGTTGGTGGGAGCCAGCTGGCGGGAGGCGAAGCGGGCAGCCTGAGATTCTTCGTTGGTCAGGTACTCAGCCAGCAGCACAGCCCAGCCGGAGTTCTTGGAGTAGGCGTTGACGCCCATCAGCTTGAAGCCGGAGTAGCAGGACATCTGGACCTGGTCACCGGCGCAGGTGAAGGTGGGCAGCTTGGTGGCAGCGTAGCCGTCACCGAAGGCAGCCTCGGCAGCACCGGCGTCCCAGGTGCCCGAGATCACGGCGCACAGCGCACCGGAGGCAATCTCGTTGGAAATGCCGCCGTCGGGGATGGCCAGGAAGCTGGGATTGACAGCGATGGCGGACATAGCCTTGACCACGTCCACACCGGTGTAGCCCTTGGAGGAGGTGCCGTTCCAGTCGATGACGGTGGTGCCGTCGGGGTTCATGTCAGCGATGAAGCCCGCGCCCAGGAAGAAGGAGGCATTGTACCAGCCGGAGGCGTAGGTCATGCCCACCTTGGAGCCGGAGGCTTCGGCGGCCGCCAGCAGCCCATCCCAGGACTGCGCCTGCTCGGCGGTAACCTTGGTGGAATCGTAGTACAGGAAGTAGTTGTTGCCGCCGCCCATGGGGAAGGCGTACAGCTTGCCGTCCTTGCTGGAGGCAGCCACGGAGCCCTCGCCGTTGGCAGCCATCACGTCCTCCAGGGTCTTGCCGGCATAAGCGGGCAGAACCGCGGACACCTGGCCGCTGAGGTCCAGCAGAGCGCCGGCAGCCACCAGGTCGTTCAGCTGGTCGTTGGCGAAGGCAAACACGTCGGCAGCGGCCTCAATGTCGGTGAGGACGGTGTCCTTGGCAGTGGACTCGGATTCCACGCCGATCTGGATATCGAAGGTCTGGTCGGGGTAAGCGGCTTTAAAGCCCTCCACCAGCTCGGCAAGCAATGCCTGATCCTCCTCAGCACCCCACAGCACCAGGCTGATGGGATCCGCAGCGGATGCACAGACGGACATGGACAGGATCATGGCTGCTGCCAGCAGCAGAGCAAACAGTTTTTTCATGTGTGATTCCTCCTAGTTTTTTCTGAGCAACCGATATGGCAACCGGTTGCCTACTAAGTCAAGTATAATATACCAAACATTTTCTGTCAATTTGGGATTAGCGACAATATTCCCGTTCACCATTTGTTCATAGTGACAGAAAGTGTTCTTTTCCTGGCAACCGTTTCCTTTCCACCTGTGATTCCATAAACAAGAAAGGCTGCGGCACCCCACCGCAGCCCCTTCAAAGTTCTATTTGGTTGAATCCCGCATGACCATCTGATATCCGGGCAGAATGTAATTTCCATCCTCTTTGCCCCCCAATTTGTCAATCAGCCTCTGACAGGCAATCCTGCCAAGCTCGGCAGCATCGAAATGAAGGCTGGTGATGGAGGGGATGTTGTTCTCCAGCAGAAGGTTGTCGTAGTAGCTGACGATCTTCACATCCCGGGGAACCTGCACATTGGTACTACGCAGATGAATCAGCACCAGGTTGCAGATGTAGTCGTCCATGCAGACAATACAATCCGGCTTCTGGGCAAACACCGTGTCGATGACTTCCGGCAGCCGGTTATCTCGGTTCACATTCAGATACACCAGCTGGTCATCTCTGGATAGACCGGCTTGGTCACAAGCATCCCAGAAGCCCTTTAATCGGCTGTGGGTAACGCAGTTGTTGTCGTCCCCGCCCAGCAGCGCCATTTTGCGGATGCCCTTGGCGATCAGAAGGGACGTGATGTCCCGGCAGGCGCTCCGGTTGTCGTTATCCACGCTGAGGACGGAGGCGTCCGAGGTTGGCCCGATGATCACAAAGGGAACCTGCTTTTCCTTCAAAAAGCCAACCACCGGAGAATCCACCAGACTGTGCATGGCAATGACACCGTCGATTTTTCGGTTGTCAATCAGCCGGGAGATGTGCTCCACCGGTTTCTCACTGTCCATGACCATCAGTACATCATAGCCGTTATTGGACGCAATCCTGTACACGCCCCGCAGACATTCCCGGAAGAACGCCTCATCCAGCACCCCAACATAGTCCGGCATCATCAGCCCGATGTTGTAGGTCTGATTCTTCGCCAGGCTCTGCGCCACCGCATTGGGACGATAGCCGCACTGGTCGATGAAGTCAAGAATTCTGGCTCTTGTCTGCTCACTCAAATTTCCCTTCCCGGAGATGGCCTTGGATACCGTCGCCTTATTTACACCCAGCTCCTTGGCAATATCGTTCAGGGTATACATTTTCTTTTGCATGTGCTCTGTAGACAAGTCCTCACCTCATCTCAATGGCGAAATGCTTTTCCAATTTGGAAATGTACTATTAAGGCCAATTTTATCAGTGAAATAACCCTATGTCAAGCATCCATCGCCGCCTGGCAAGTCTTTTCTCTGCGATGTAAATAGATGTGACCAGCGGGGTATCGGATGCTTTGGACATATCCGCACCAGCCGGTCGGCGCATCCTCCTGCCCCTATGCATCCCCATGGTTTTCAAGATGATAAAAACCGATGAGCACAGCGCAGCCGCTATAAGCTGTTTGGTGGCTCCGGATTCCACAGAATTGCCCAGAACCCAATTGCAGTAATGATTGAAGGCTGGAAAGATTTTCCCGGAGTATCTGACGGACTGCTGGGGCTTGGATCAAAAAAGAGAGAATTGTTGTAAAACTGCCAGCTTCTGGTACAGACCCTCCCCGCCGTGACCCACGGCGGCGTAACCCACACCCACGTTCTGGAACACAGCCGCCCACACAATCACCTTTCCAATGAGAGAAAACATGGCCACAGACATACCGAAACAGAAATCGATGAAGTATTGCAGCAGTCACACCCACTTTAGGCTCCGGGATTGGCGCTGCCAGTGATGCGCGTCAGACGTTCTTGAATATTTTATTCCGGAATCCAGACAAGCATCTGGTTCAGGCCCCGGTTGCCCCAGGTATAATAGGGGACAGCGGTCAGGGTCACCGGCTCCTGCCGGGGCGGCTCGTCGCTGTAAAGCGCCGGGCCGGAGACATTCCGTACCCCCTGGACCGTCAGAATCAGGTTTCCCTTCAGCACTCCGTCCGGCGCCGGATGAATTTCAAACCGGCTGCTTCTGGGCAGGCGTAGGGACTGAAGCAGCCCCGGGTTGTCTGTCCCTTCCACGCAGTAAACCAGAGGACCCCGCATCAGCGCCACCCGGCCCGCGTTGGCACGGACGGCGGGATTGGCGTAGACCCGGCGCACCGGCATCTCAAAGGTGACGTGAATCCGGTCGTCTTCCTCCCATTTTCTTGTCAGGAACACATAGCCCTTTTCGCATTCCGCCTGCTGCGCTTCCCCGTTGACGCACACCGCCACATTTTTTGCAAACCCGGGAATCCGCAGTGCGACGGAGAATTCCTTTTCCGTCCTGGGATGAATCCGGTAAGTCACGTCGCCCTGCCAGGGGTATTGGCTCTCCACCTGAATCCGGGCCTTGTCCAGATCATAAGCGCCGCCGATAAAGAGGTTGGAAAAAATAGTTTGGGGATTCTCGCTGAATACATACTGACCCAGGGAGGTAATCAGCCGCACCGTA
>JAXECZ010000183.1:0-5588 GCA_034104845.1 Faecousia sp.
GCAGTTCAGCATGCCGCAGTAGGCGTCGCCCCGGCCGTTGATCATGTCGCCGTCACCCTCGGCAGCGGCGATGCACATGGCAGGGCCATGGAACTTCTTCACAAGCAGGGTCTCGGGGGTCTCGGGGCCGAAGTTGCCCAAAAACACCACCAGCGCGTTGACGCCGTGGGCCTTCACATCGGCGATGGCGGCGGAGGCGTCCTTTTCGTTTTCAACAGTGATGGGGCACTCGTACAGTCCCTCACCGTAGGCGGCCACAATGTTCTTGCGGCGCTGGGTGGACAGGGCAATGGGGAAGCAGTCACGGGACACCGCAATGATGCCCAGCTTCACTTCGGGAATGTTGTTCATTGGTATCAATCTCCTTTATAAATATATTTATTAGAGGGAACCGGCAATGTCGATGTTCTCGCCAACCAGCCCAACGTAGGCGCCCTGGGCGGCTTCGGAGGATTCGGGATGGGCCAGCAGCCACTTATTCCGGGCCCAGAGCAGCTTATCCTCGGGGGACAGCTCCTGAATGTCGGGCTTGTCGGTATTGGTCAGCCAGGGCAGCGCCACCAGCACCCGGAAGCCCTTGGAGGCGTCGCAGTGGCAGGGGGCATAGTGCAGCGTAGTGGCGTAGCACTCGACGAGGGTTCCGGCGGGAGCCCGGAAGGCCTTGACCTTGGCGGTGTCCAGCTTGCCGTCGTCGCCGATGTCCTCCATCTTGGCCAGCAGCAGGATGAAATCCTCGGTGCCCAGGTTGAACTCGCTGTCCCGGTGGTATTCCAGGCAGTTGAGCTTGGTGTTGTGGCCGTTGCACCAGCCCAGCTGAGCGGGCATGCCGCCGAAGAGATTTTCGGAGACCTCTGTGGCAGCGGGCAGCTCCTGCAGGTCGGGATCAGTGGGGACATAACCCACGCCCTCAGGCAGGGGGGTGCTCTCCAGCGCCTTCAGAATTTCGGCGACGGTTTCCTCCATGCCGGTGATGACCTTGCCATAGGGCTTGAATTCGGCATCGAAAACGGAAAAAATGTTCATGATCGTTCACTCCTTATCAGGCTGATAATTTTGCTTTGATGGTTCCATTGTAATCCATTTGAAGCCGGTTCTCAATGTCCAGACCGATTCATTTTGTTAGACTAATTTGCTTTTTGTGTATTTTTGGAGGATTGCCTATTTTTCCTCTCCTCCATTCGTGCAAAATACCCACCGCCGAAGCGGTGGGTAGTGGGATCAATATGCGGATTTTCTGGTGTTGGCGGCGATTTCGGCGGAGTTTTCAATCA
Source organism: Faecousia sp. (assembly GCA_034104845.1). Classification (GTDB taxonomy): domain Bacteria; phylum Bacillota; class Clostridia; order Oscillospirales; family Oscillospiraceae; genus Faecousia. The sequence goes on from JAXECZ010000183.1 coordinate 1,272, forward strand.
GTTCTCCAAAGCCCACCGCCAGAAAGCTTCCCACCCAGCTGAGCAGGGAACCCAGCAGCGCCACGCCAATGCCGCCAAGGACTGTCACGATGCTTCCCATCTGGGTCCACATCCCCGAAAAGCCCGCGGCAATCATCCCCAGCCCGCTGATCACACTGAGGATGATCCCGATCCAGCAGAACACCTTGGCAGCGATTTTGATTTTTCGACCGATATTGCTAAACATACTTTTTCCTCCCTTTTTCCCGGCTTGCTCCGGAGATAAATCAGTGATACCACATTTGGAGGAATTTGTAAAGAGCTTTCAGGTCATCGGGTTTCATAAGCGGATCATGAAATTGGAATTCGCAGAGCTTCTCTCGTAGGGCGGGATCATGACCCTACGCGAAGCCGGTTCAAGAACGATCCTGCTGAATACCGCTGATAGCCGGATTTCCCTTTATCACGCAAATCCCCCGGAAGCCCGGGGGATTTGGTGGGAGAATTTAGAAGGAGCCGCCGCCGGTCTTCTTGCGGTAGTAATACACGCCGTAGGCAACGGGAATGGCGATGGCAACCACCACGGTGAGGAACAGAATGATGCCCCAGGTGCCGTTGCCGGAGCCGGAAGCGCCGGACACGGCACCCTGCTTGATGGTAAAGCCGGAGGAAGCGCTGCCATCCTTTGCCACGATGGAAATGGTGTGGCGGCCCAGGGACAGCCGCTTCAGGTAGCTGGCGTTCAATTCCACAATGGTGGAGCCCTCACTGACGGAGTAGTTGGTGCTTGCCACTGTGGCGCCGTCCACCTCCACATGGTCAAACTTGCTGTACTCCGCGTTGGAGCGGAACACCAGGCCCTGACCGGAGGTATTCAGCCAGGTGGACTCGCCGCCCTCGGTCATCTGGTATTCCACCGTGCTGTCCAGCCGCTCCTTGCACACATCGCAGCGGCCGTTGTTGTCCGCGTCCACATGGCCCAGGGCGGGCAGAACCACGCTCTTCTGGTCGGTGATGGGTGTGGTGGTGGTTACATCGGTGAACCACATGCCGCAGTCGCAGACATAGTAGGCAATGTTGCCCTCCTGGGTGCAGGTGGCGGCCTTGGCGGGCACCCGGCTCAGATGGCTGGAGTGAATGTGGGATTCCTGCTTGCTGCCGCCGCAGACGGTGCAGACACCGGCGGAATCGAAGCTATGGGCGGTGAGGGTACCCTTTGCGCCGCAGCGGGAGCAGACGGTCCAGTGATAGTCCGCGTCCTTGCCCCAGGTGCTGGAGGCGGTGTGACCCAGGGCGCTGCCGAAGCTAAAGGTCCTGGTGGTATCCTTGGCGCCGCAGGAGCAGCTATAGTAATAGGTAGCGGGGTTGACGCAGGTGGCATTGGTTGCCAGGTAGGCGGAAGAAGCTACCTGCTGATTGAAGGTATGGGTCTGGGCCAGGGTCTCGGTTTTCTGCATGCCGCAGGTGGCGCAGGTGTAAACCTTGCTGCCGTTGGCGGTGTGGGAGGGCGCGACGGTGACAACGCCTTCGTTCCAGTTGTGCTCACCCAGGCCGCTGACCACATTGGTGTGCTCACAGGTGGCCTCATGCCAATGGTAGGTGGAGTTGCCGGACCACTTGTCGGTGAAGGTGTGCTGATGGGTGGTGGGCTCCACATCCTCGGTTTTGGTTCTGCCGCAGACGGAGCAGGTGTAGGTTTTTACGCCCTTGGTGGTGGCGGTGGGCTGGGTGGTGATCACGCCGGGATTCCAGATGTGCTCCGCCACCTTGATCCGCTCGTTGGTATGCTCACAGGTGGCAGCCTGCCAGTGCTGGTTCTCGTCGCTGCTCCACTGATCGGAGAAGGTGTGCCCCTTTGCCTCTCCGTAGGAGAAGGTTTCGGTGCCTTTCTCGCCGCAGACGCAGCTCTTATAATACTGCGCCGGGGTGGTGCAGGTGGCGGGGCTGGCAAGATATTTATCGCTGACTACCTCCTGATTGTATTCATGGGGCTGTCCGGCGATCACTTCGTTCTTCTGGAAGCCGCAGACGGTGCAGGTGTAGCGCTTTTCGCCGTTCACGTTATGTCCGGCATCCTTGATGATCTGGCCGTCGTCCCATTTGTGAGGGCCGAAGTCCGTGGTCTCGCCGGTGTGCTGGCAGGTAGCGGCCCGCCAGTGGTTCGTGTCGTCATGGCTCCAGCTTTCGGAGAAGGAGTGAGCCGCCGTCTCGCCAAAGGCGAAAGTCTCGCTGCCCTTCTCGCCACAAACGCAGCTGTAGTAGTACAGCGCCGGACTGGAGCAGGTGGCGGGGCTGGCCAGATACTCGCTGCTCACCACCTCCTGATCAAAGGTATGCTCCGTAATGACAGGAATGGTCTCATCCCAGCCGGTGCCGCAGACGGTGCAGGTGTAGTGGATGGTGCCGGTGGTGGTGTGGGTGGCAGGAACCGTCACCGTGCCCCCGTCCGGGACATGCTCCGTGTGGGAAGTCTCTGTGGGGATCTCAACAGGAGCCTCGGTGGGAGCCTCAGTAGGAGCCTCAGTAGGTACTTCGGTGGGTGTTTCCACAGGGGGCTGCTGGGCCGGAACAAACCGGTAAGTAATGGGGCCGCTGTGGTCATTGACGGAGGCATTGGGATACTGGGTGGCGGTATAGGCAGAGGGATTCACGCAGATCAGGCCGGTGCCGCTGCTGCCCACCAGCCATCCGAAGCTGGCGGCGAAGCTCAGCTCATTGGACACATCGCCCGCGATCTGGGAGCCCATGCCGCAGTAGTCCATCAGGGCGGCGAAGTGGAATTCCCCGCTGGTATGGCCGATGACGGTCCCTGCCTCCACATAGCTGCCGGAGGAAACCCCAGCGTCGGCGCTGATGCCGGAGAGCAGCAGATAGTAGGAATAGCTGGAATCCACCGCTGCCTCAATCACGGCGGCATTGCTCCACTGGGAATCGGAGGCTCCGGCGTAGTACACGCTGCCGCCGGTGGGGGCGTACACCGGCTGCATGGAGCCGACATTCACGATCAGCTCTTCACTGCCGCCGGAAAGGCCATAGTGGCTTTCCTGGGTGCAGCCGTCGTTGACGCCGCCGTGGAGGGCGTTTTCATTGCTTCCCCGGCATCCGGCAAAATCAACAATGTCGTCGAAGCATTCCTCCGGCAGGGGGAAATACCATTCGTCCATCTGGCGGCCGAGAATGGCCTGCCGCTGTTCATCGGTGAGTCCTGCCGCCTCATCGGCGTGGACATCCAGGGGGACAGCCCCCACAAGGAGAACCGCGCAGAGCAGCACGGACAGCACTTTTTTAAATACAGTCTCTCTCATTAGAGTACAACTCCTTTCACATGCCGCCTGTCCGGCGGCTTGGTATCTACATTATACATAAATTACGGAACTTTGCAATGGGGTCTTTCTGGGAGCAACCGGCAGGAACGGGACATTTTTCGGCATTTCGGCGAAAAACGGGATGATGGATTTTCTTTGAAAGCAAGCAACAATTTGTAATATTTCGTCATTTTTAAGGGGGAAATTGTTTCATTTCTCATTCTTCCCGGTTCTCCGAGCATTGAAAAAAGCAGAAGAATTTGGCCTGGGATTAAGAGAATCTTAAAGTTGTAAATTTTTTGATAAATTGGAAAATCCAGGAAAATCCGACACAATTTGTTCATAATAGAGAAAAAAGCTTTCCATTTTCCCGGCTTTGTCCATGGCAGCGTGAAACCATTGACGGCAAAAAATCCCCCCGGGCAATGCTGCCCGAGGGGAAAGCTGTTACTGCTTCTGCTGCTCCAGGTAATCCCGGATGAGGTATTCGATGAACTCCCGGCACTTCCCGCAGCCGGTGCCATAGCCGGTGAGCTTCTGAACCTCCTCCGCGGTTTTCGCCCCCTGCTGAACAGCCGCCCGAATCCGGCCATAGGTGACGTTTTTGCAGTGGCAGGCTTCTTTCTGATCGTTTTTCATGTTTCTCCTCCCAACGCGATATCCTTGATGACCTCTCCTGCCAGAATCAGTCCCGCAGCCCCCGGCACAAAGGGAAGCGAGCCGGGAATCTGCCGCTTGCCCTCCGCGGCGGCGGCCTCCTCCCAGCCGGTGGGCCTGCTGGCCTCCTCCTGGGAATAAACCACCTTTAAATGGCGGATACCCCGCTTGCCCAATTCCTTTCGCATGATCCGGGCCAGGGGACATACGCTGGTTTTGGAGATGTCCGCCACCCGGAAGGCGGAGGCATCCAGCTTGTTGCCGGTGCCCATGGAGCTGATGATGGGGGTGCCCGCCTCCGCCGCCTTCTGCACCAGGGTGAGCTTGGCGGTGACGGTGTCCACCGCGTCCACAATATAGTCGTACTGCCCCAGGT
>JAXECZ010000059.1:0-30980 GCA_034104845.1 Faecousia sp.
CCTGTTCGCTCTGATCGACGGTACCGTGAAGTTCGAGCGCATGGGTAAGGATCGCCGGAAGTGCTCCGTTTACGCTGAGCAGTAATTCCGTATAGCCCTCAGAAGGACTGCCGCATTTTTGCAGCAGTCCTTTTTTAAAGCGTCTTTTTCTCCATTTGTAACAGTCTGTTTATGCTTTCTTTCCATTCGGTTCATGTCATCCGGTTAAAATGAATTATCTCATTCATTTTTGGAAAGGATGAACCCTATGGAGCAGAGCAAAAAGCAGATACCCCTGGTGGAAAGCCGGCTGCGGCACCACATTTTAGAGATGCCCAAGGAGATTCTTAGGGCCAGCGGGATCGTCATTTTCGGCCGGAGGATCAAGAGCCTGGTGTTTACCACAGACCTGGCCATTATCAAAAACTGCGACGCCGACGCGGTATTCGCGGTTTACCCCTTTACCCCCCAGCAGTCCATCAGCGATGCCATTATCAAGGCCTCCTATATTCCGGTTTTCTGCGGCGTGGGCGGCGGTACCACCCAAGGGGTGCGTACCATTTCCCTTGCCAAGGATGTGGAAAGCCAGGGCGCCATGGGGGTCGTGCTCAATGCGCCGGTATCCGATATGAATTTACTGGCGGTTGCCCGGTCGGTAGACATTCCCACCATCATCACCATCACCGACGAGAAAACCAATGTGACTGCCCGGATTGAATGCGGGGCTTCCATTTTGAATGTGGCTGCGGCGGAGAAAACACCGGATCTGGTGGGAAAAATCCGCAGTCAGTTTCCGGATATTCCCATAATTGCCACCGGCGGCAACAAACCGGACACCATTCTCGCCACCATCGACGCCGGTGCCAACGCCATTACCTATACGCCGCCTTCCACCCAGGAGCTGTTCAAGCGCATGATGAGCAGATACCGGGAGGGCTGAGCAGCACAGAAGCTGACACTCCGGCGGCGCCCATAAAGGAGGATGCTATATGTTTGTAGATAAAGTCCGAATCACCGTGGTGGGCGGCCGGGGCGGCGACGGTGCCGTGGCCTTCCACCGGGAGAAATATGTGGCCTCCGGCGGTCCCGACGGCGGCGACGGCGGTCACGGCGGCAGCGTGGTGCTCCATGTGAACGACAACATGTCCACCCTGCTGGATTTTCGCTATAAACGGAAATATGCCGCTCAGGCCGGGGCCAACGGTCTGGGCCGGAAGATGAGCGGCAAGCGGGGGGAGCCCCTGGTGATCGACGTACCCAGAGGGACGGTGGTTCGGGACGCCGAGACCAATCAGATCATTGTGGATATGTCCACGGGAGCGGATTTCGTCATCGCCAAGGGAGGCCGGGGCGGCTGGGGCAACGCCCACTACGCCACCGCCACCCGCCAGGTGCCCCGGTTCGCCAAGGCCGGACTGAAAGGACAGGAGCGGGACATCATTTTGGAATTAAAGCTGCTGGCGGACGTGGGTCTGGTGGGCTTCCCCAATGTGGGCAAATCCACCCTGCTCTCCGTCACCTCCAACGCCCGGCCCAAAATTGCCAACTATCATTTTACCACGCTGTTTCCCAATCTGGGGGTAATTTATGTGGACGAGGGTGTGTCCTTTGTGATGGCCGATATCCCCGGCATCATTGAGGGCGCTGCCGAGGGCGCCGGACTGGGCCACGATTTCCTGCGGCACATTGACCGCTGCCGTCTGCTTGTTCATGTGGTGGATGTTTCCGGCAGCGAGGGCCGGGATCCGGTGGAGGACTTCAACGCCATTTGCGACGAGCTGGCGAGCTACAGCGTGGATCTGAGCAACCGGCCTATGATCGTAGCCGCCAACAAAATCGATCTGCTGCCCCCGGACAGCGACAACCTAAACAGGCTCCGCGCCTGTGTGGAGGCAGCGGGCTGTGAGCTCTATGAAATTTCCGCCGGTACCACCCAGGGCACCCGGAATCTCATGCGGGTGGTGGCGGAAAAGCTCCGTTCCCTCCCCCCTGTCACCATCTATGAGCCGGAATACGTGGAGCAGGAGCCCCAGGCCGGTGACCCCAGCGAGCTGACCATCGAGCATCTGGGCAGCACCTGGGTGATTACAGGCAGCTGGCTGGAGCGGCTGGTAATGAACATCAATTTCGACGACTACGAATCCCGGAACTACTTCGATTTGCAGCTGCGAAAATCCGGCCTTTTCACCCGGCTGGAGGAGATGGGCATTCAGGACGGCGACACCGTGGACATCTACGATTTGCAGTTTGACTACCAGAGATAAAAACGGAGGCAGGGAAAGCTCCCTGCCTCTGCTCTTTTATGTGTTACTCCGCCAACTTATAGACGCCACGGGTCAGTGCATCATTCAGCGCAAAAAATATCCCTGTGTTTTTTTCGGAAAGTATTTGCATTCCTCTCAGGATTCTGTATAATAATGATAAAGCATCCCATGCGCCCTGTTATTTTTTCAGGAGGACCGCCAATTTATGATACGGAATCTGAATCAGGTCAATTTCCGCAGTTTCGGTTCAGTGCTGCCGGAACGGGCAAGCAGCATTTTCCCCTTTCCAAAAGAGGCCGCTTTGTCCATTCATCTGGATGAAAGCGTTGCGCCCATGTATCATGCCACAGCGGACACCTGGGCCGCCCCCGGCAGCGGCATGAGCATCCTGTCCGTCCGCAAGGAAGAGAGCTATCTCCATTTCTATCTGGATAAACCGGTGTGTCTGAAACCAGGTACCTGGTTTGCCCTCAGCGCCTTTAAGGGCAGCGCCGCCGTGCTGCTCTATGCCCAGAACGCCGGGCCGGACTTTTTGGGCACCCAAACCGTTAAGGGTCTGCGGGAGGACCGGCAGCTCCATGTGGACGGGATCTACACCTTTTTCTACCAGGAAAAGGAGCAGGGCTTCCTCTTCCCCGGCGAGTCCCACCCCATGCCGGAGCTCACCTATGTGGATCAGGGGGCGATGCACTCCGTGGTAAACGGTCAGGATCTACTGCTAAAGCAGGGGGATTTGGTGATATACGGGCCGGATCAGTGGCACATGCAATACGCGGATATCGGCGTTGCGCCCCGGTTTGTGACCATCTCCTTTGATGCCGGTGGCCTGGCCCTGGCGCCCCTGCTGGATCGGAAATTCACAGCGCCCCAGCAGGTTGCCACTTTGCTGCAGAGCATGCTCCGGGAGCAGGAGCATATGGACAGCTTCTCCACGGATATTATCGTATCCCAATTGACCCTTTTGCTTCTGCATCTGCTGCGGGAGGCCGTGAAGCCCACCGGAAGCAAGGTGAAAAACGCCAATGTGGTACAGAATGAAAACGAGGTCATCCGCCGTGCCCAGCAATTTGTGGCCGCCCACATCTACGAAAAGCTTTCCGTCCCCATGGTTGCCAGCCAGGTGGGGGTCAGCCCCAGTTATCTGACGGTTCTGTTCCACAAGAATCTGCAAATCTCCCCCGGGGAATATATCCGCAGAATCAAGCTTCAGGAGAGCAAGCAGATGATTCGGGAAAACAACCTGAATTTCACCCAGATTGCCTCCGCCCTGCAATACTCCACTGTCCACCATTTTTCCAGACAATTCAAGGAAAAATTTGGAATCACCCCCACGGAATACGCAAAATCCGTGCGATAAAAAGCTTTCAGGAGGAATTGATATGAAAGAAATTTGGAGAACCATTCGGAAGAATCTTCAGCTCAGCCTGTCCGACATGGACAAAACCTGCACCCGAACCAATCGGGAGCTGGTTTACGGTGCCGTGGCCTGCGCCGCTGTGGGCATGGTGCTTGGCCTGATGCTCAGTCCCAAAAAGACCGTGACCGTCGGCAGCCACAACGGCAACAACACCGGCTCCCTGACCGCATCCCAGGATGAGGATGCCGACGAGGAAGAATAACCCCAACCATCTCAAAGGCCTCGGAACCGGTGAAAACCGGCTTCTCAGGCCTTTCTTTTTTCGTAAACGGTGCAAGCAGCCTGTTCGGCAAATTGAAATCTGACGGGCAGATGAATGGGACGCTTTCCGGCGTGTGCGTAGGGAACGCATTTATGCGTTCCGAGACATTGGATAACCTCTACGGTTTGTTGAAAGGTAATTTTCCAAGCCATATTTTTGTGGTTTACCATTCAACCCGCTGGTTTTGAAACAATAACTTTACGGAATGCATAAATGCATTCCCTACGCAAAAATGGACATTTCGGTTCAAAATGCTGCCGCAAAATCGATACCGGGCGGGTAATGGGGTGACGATTACCGCCAATCCCCGTGCGAAATTGGCTGCGGGGCCTCCCCCGTCAAATTCCAATTTATCTAAGTCAAGCTGAACTAGTTACACAAGAAAAAGCTGTAAGCCCCAAAAGCAAGGGCCTACAGCTTTTCTGGCACATCCGAGGGGACTTGAACCTCCGACCTACCGCTTAGGAGGCGGTCGCTCTATCCAACTGAGCTACGGATGCATACGCCTCCTTATTCTACCGAAAAAGGAGCCCAATGTCAAGTGGCAAACAGTCCCCGGGGAGAAAGTCACAGACAAACAGTCCCCGGGGAGAAAAGTCAGATCACGGCGATGAAATCGTCCTTCACCTCGGCGAAGCTGTCGTCCACCAGACCAAAATCCTTTTCCTTATAATTCCAAAGGGCATGACCCACCTGGAATTTGGCAAAGGCGGCGTGAATATCTTTCAGCCAGCGGATTTTAGAGGGATTATCCGCCAGGTCGATGACACCGTACTCACCGCAGTACAGCGGTGCGTCATTCTTCTTCGCTGCCTCCAGGGCGGCCTTGAAGATGATCTCAAAGAATTCCGGGCCCATTCCCTTGACCTCCGGCAGGAACACCGGGCTTCCGTCGCCCAGGACCCGCTTGGTCTCCTCCCGGTAGACCTCCAGGGGCTGAGGATAGGGAATGCGGTAGTCACTGGGGAACTGCTCCATCCAGTAAGCGCCCTGATGGGTGAAGATCATGGGCTCGTAGCAGTGGAAATTGTAGACGATCCGGTCGTCATAGGGCTTGTCCAGCAGCTCCACGCTCATGACGCTGTTGTAGCAGACGCCGCCTACCACGATCCAGCTTTTGGGGGCAATGGCGCGAATGGTTTTGATGTACTTGCGGACCAGCTTGTTCCAAGCGTCGGAAACCTCCCAGAGCACCACCTCGTTCAGCGGCTCAAAGGCCACCTGATCGGGATAGTCCTTGAATTCCCAGGCAATTTTCTTCCACAGGTTCAGAAAACGCTCCTGCAATATCTCGTCGTAGAAAAATCTGCTCCGGTCCATGTCCTTTTTCAGCGGGTCAAAGGAGTAGCCGTAGCACTCGTGCAGGTCGATGAGCATATTCAGCCCATATTCCCTGCACCACTGGAAGCAGCTGTTCAGATAGCCGAAGCCGGTTTCCAGAGGATTGCCCGCCTCGTCCTCCAGGACATTATAGTCCACGGGAACCCGGACATGGTCGAAGCCCAGGCTGGCAATATAGCCAATATCCTCTTTCTGAATGAAGCTGCGGAAATGCTCATGGTCATATCTGGCAAACTGGGAGATCCAGCCGCCCAGATTCACACCCTTTTGGAAGCCTTGAAAGCAGCGCATAGTTGTTCCTCCTTTTAAATTGCATTTGTGCCGACATATGACGATTCTCAGTATACAGCATTTCCACTGATTTATCAAGTCGGGCGCACATTTCTTGTTCACTTTTGCATATACTGTCCAGTCAGTTTAAGGAGGGATGGTTATGGAAACCGGAGCTTGCCCCCAGTGGGACATCGACGACTTTATTTTCGGTCAGGAGAGCCAGAACAGCAGCCAGCGATAAAAATCCATTTTCACTCTTTACAGCCGGGATAAATTGGGTTATAATAGTTTAAACTATGCAAATCAATGAAATGAGAGAACATTATGAATATTGCCTTTGACACCTACAAGCAGAAACTCAACGACTGCCGCCCTGCCCTGGACGGTTTGGCAGACTCCCTGAACATTGCGGGACTGCGGAACGAGCTGGAACGGCTCCACGCCATGCAGGAGGCCCCCGGCTTCTGGGATGACCCGGAAAAGAGCCAAAAAGTCGCCGTCAAAACCCGGCAGACCGAAAACAAGCTGGAGCGCTACGAAAAAATGTGCGCCACCTGGGACGATCTTATGACCATCTGCGAGATGGCCGCCGAGGAAGACGACGACTCCATGCTGGAAGAGCTGCAGACCGGCTTTGAGACCCTTTCCGGCGAGATGGAAGCCTGCCGGCTGGAAACCCTGCTCACCGGCCACTACGACAAGAACAACGCCCTGATGAGCTTCCACGCAGGCGCAGGCGGAACCGAGGCCCAGGACTGGTGCCAGATGCTCTACCGGATGTACACCCGCTGGGCAGAGCGCCACGGCTTTACCTATAAGATCCTGGACTATCTGGAGGGGGACGAGGCCGGACTGAAATCCGCGGACATCATGATCGAGGGTGAGAATGCCTACGGATTCCTGAAAGGGGAAAACGGTGTGCACCGGCTGGTGCGGGTCTCCCCCTTTGACGCCAACGCCCGGCGGCAGACCTCCTTCTCCGCCATTGAGGTCATCCCCGACATTGAGGACGACAGTCAGGATGTGGAGATTCGCCCCGAGGACTATGAAATGCAGGTCTACCGCTCCTCCGGCGCCGGCGGCCAGCACATCAACAAGACCTCCTCCGCCGTCCGTCTGATTCACAAGGCCACCGGCATTGTGGTTTCCTGCCAGACCGAGCGCAGCCAGTTCCAGAATAAGGAGACCTGCCTGCGGATGCTCAGGAGCAAGCTGGTGGAAATCAAGGAGCGGGAGCACCTGGACAAGATCTCCGATATCAAGGGTGTACAGCAGAAAATCGAATGGGGCAGCCAGATCCGCAACTATGTGTTCATGCCCTACACTCTGGTAAAGGACACCCGCACCGGCTGCGAGACCTCCAACGTCAACGCGGTGATGGATGGTGCCCTGGATCCCTTTATCGAGAGCTACCTCAACTGCCTGGCCACTGGCAGCTGGGTGCAGAAATAAGGTTTCTTTTCTGAGAAAACAGGAAAAACACTTGCATTTTCTCATAGCCTGTGATATACTGTTTTTCACATATGTGGTTTGTCGGAACTGGCAGGCCGTATCATATTCGCTGTCCGCGGATGGTGCGGAGGGAGGTTTGAAGTTATGAAAACGTTGCTGATTGTGATTGAGGCTTTGACCAGCTTGGCTCTGATCGTGGTTGTTCTGCTGCAGTCCGGCAAGGAAGCGGGTCTGTCCGGCGCTCTGTCCGGTTCCTCCGATTCCTACCTGAGCAAGAACAAAAAGGGCGGCCTGGATCAGATTCTGGCTTCCTCTACCAAGTGGATCGCCATTGCTTGGGTTGTGCTGACTCTGGCTCTGAGTCTGTTCTAAGAATCCGTTTTCAGGATATTTTGAACATAGGACCGCAGGAAATGCTCCTGCGGTCTTTGTTATTTTGCCTGATGACTTTTGTCCGTCTGTGTGATACAATTGACTTTGTAGCAAGAAGATTAAAAAATCGTACATCCACTGGAAAGGAGTACATCTCATGGAAGAAAAAAAATTGGCCGGGCTGGAACCCAGCGCGGTATTCGGATATTTTGAAGCGCTCTGCGGCATCCCCCACGGGTCCCGGAACACCAAGGCCATCAGCGACTATCTGGTCAGCTTTGCCAAGGAGCAGGGCATCCGTTGGATTCAGGACGAGAGCAACAATGTGATCCTCTTTGCCGACGGCACCTGCGGCCTGGAGGGGCATGAGCCGGTGATTTTGCAGGGACACATGGACATGGTGTGCGAAAAGGACGCCGACTGCCCTCTGAACCTGGAAACCGACGGTTTGGATCTGGCTCACGACGGCGCCAGTGTTTTCGCCCGAGGCACCACTCTGGGCGGCGACGACGGCATTGCCCTGGCCTATGCCATGGCCTTGATCGCCGACAAATCCATCCCCCACCCCCCGCTGGAGGTCATTGTCACCGTAGATGAGGAAATCGGTATGCTGGGCGCCAGCGCCATTGACGTTTCCATGCTGAAGGGCAGACGGATGATCAATCTGGATTCCGAGGACGAGGGTGTTTTCACCGTCTCCTGTGCCGGTGGCGCCAGAGCCACGCTGACACTGAACGTGGAGCGGAAAATGGTATACGGCCCCTGCATCCGGCTGAGCGTGGACGGCCTGCAGGGCGGTCACTCCGGTGCGGAAATCCACAAGAACCGGGCCAACGCCAATAAGGTGATGGGAGAATTCATGAGCCGGATCCTTGCGCTCATGCCCCTGTGCCTCACCTCTTTCTCCGGCGGCAGCAAGGACAATGCCATTCCCCGCAGCTGCCAGGCCAACGTGGTGGCCATGGGCATCGGCTTGGAGCGGATCAACGCAGTGGCTGAGACGCTTCAGGCGGAGATTCGGGAAAAATACGACGAGCCCGAAGCCACGGTTCAGGCCTTTGATGTGGACGCTCTGGGCGGCAACAGCATGACCACCCAGGATACCGCTCGGGCGGTGGCACTTCTTTGCGCCGTGCCCAACGGGGTGCAAAGCTACAGCGCAGACATTCCCGGCCTGGTGCAGACCAGTCTGAACCTGGGGATTGCCAAGCTGGGTGAGCATTTCAGCATCACTTTCTCCGTCCGCAGCAGCGTGAATCAGGAGAAGGAAGAACTGCTGGGCAAGCTGAAGGAGCTGTGCAGCTTCTACGATGGAAGCTACTCCCAGATGGGGGAATATCCCGCCTGGGAATACCGGAAGGACTCCCCCCTGCGGGATACCATGGTGGGACTCTATCAGCAGATGTACGGCAAGGAGCCGGAGGTGGTGACTATCCACGCCGGTCTGGAATGCGGATTGCTGGGAGAAAAGCTTCCCGGCCTGGACTGCGTTTCCATCGGGCCCCAGATGCACGACATCCACACCAGCCGGGAAAAGCTGGAAATCGCCTCCACCGCTCGGGTGTGGGACTATCTGTGTGCTGTTTTGAAGCAGCTTTAATTTCAAAAACAAATCAGGCAATGCAGCTCCGAAACTGCATTGCCTGATTTTTATACTGTGTTGGAAAAGAAACAAATTGGAATTTAATGGTGGAAGCTGCAATGCGATCATGTTTGAATCATTCCACGCTTTTCAGGGCTTCGGCCATGTTGATTCTGTCCAGGCTGGAATAGAACAGGCAGTCCACCACCAGGGCGGAACCTATGGTCAGTAGCACGGAGGCCAGTAACGAGGGCATGGTAAGCAGGGGCTTGATCCAGATCATCTCGATCTTGATCTGGCTTATGACAAACTCCAGCAGCAGCTTGCCCATAGGAATGCCCGCCAGAACACCAAAGGCGCTGAGCACCAGATTCTCCTTAAACACATACATTCCGGTCTCCCGGGCGTTGAAGCCCAGCACCTTGATGGTGGCAATCTCCCGAATTCGCTCATTGATGTTGATATTCGTCAGGTTGTACAGGACGATCACCCCCAGCGCACCGGCGCAGAGCACCACCACAACCACCACCAAATCCAGAGCGGACATCATGCCGTCCACCGATTCGGCTATCTGCTGGCTGACCATCACATTGGAAACCCCATCCAGACCGCTGGCTGCTGCGCCGGCATTATCCGGATTCCGGCCCTCCTGCACACGCACATAGGCGGTTTGCATTTCCGGCTCCCTGCCCCACTGCTGCCGGATGGTTTCCGGTGTCACCAGAGCGTAGTTATAGATATGGTTTTCGTAGATGCCGGACACCGTCACGCGAAGCTCCTGGAGATCGGGATTGCGAAGCACCACGCTGTCGCCAATCTGAATATCCAGTATTTCCGCCATGCCGGAGGACAGCAGCACCTCATTTTCTCCGGGCAGCGCCACCGGCTCCTTGCCCCAGTGGAAATCCAGAAAATCTCCGATCTGCTCCCCTGCCGCCAGGATGTAGATATCCCGGCTCTGGCTGTCGGATTCGATGGTGCCGCTGACCTGGTGGAAGAACAGGATTTCCTCCGCCTCCTCTTCCATAGCCCTGCGGAACTGCTCCTGCTGCTGCTCCGTCTGTCCGCTGCGGAAATTCACCGCCAGGTCATACCGGGTGACCTCCCGGAACTGCACATCCACGATCTTGGCAATGGAATCCCGGATGCCGAAGCCGGTCATCAGCAGGGCGGTACAGCCGCCGATGCCCAGCAGCATCATCACCAGCCGCTGCCGGTAGCGGAAAATATTCCGAATGGCCACCTTGTTCAGGAAGCTCACATGCTCCCACAAAGGAATCCGCTCAATCAGCAGCTTCTTCCCTGCCCCAGGAGCCTTGGGGCGAATCAGCTCCGCCGGAACCTCCTGCAATGCCCGATGGCAGCAGTACCAGCTCACCGCCAGCATGGCCAGGGTATACAGAGCCGTGACGGACAGGGCCATCCGCCAATCAAAGCGCAGCAGAATATTGGGAGTGACCACCAGGATGATTTTGTATGCCTGCCACAGCACAACGGGAAACGCCACACTGCCCAGAGCCACACCGGCGGCGCAGCCCAGAACGGCGCTGCTGCCGGAATACAGAAGATATTTGGAAATGATGGCTGCCTTGCCGTAGCCCAGGGCCTTCAGGGTGCCGATCTGTGTGCGCTCCTCCTCCACCATACGGGTCATGGTGGTGATGCACACCAAGGCCGCCACCAGCAGGAAGAAGACCGGGAACACCCTGGCCACACCGGCCACGATGTCGGAGTTGCTGTCCAGGGAGCAATAGCCCACATTGGAGTTCCGGTCCAGCACATACACCTCCGCGTCGGCAATGTCCTGAATTTCGTTCCAGGCATCCTGGAGCTTCTGCTCTGCCTCCGCCAGCTCCGCTTCGGCATCCGAGAATTTCTCCTGGGCCTCCTGCTTTGACTGCTCCCAGTCCGCCCAGCCCTCTGCCAGCTTCTGCCGGTTTTCATCCAGCTCCGCCTGGGCCTGGGTAAGCTGCTGCTCCTGCTGGTTCAGCTCCTGCTCATAAGCCTGGAGCTGGGCATTGCTGCCGTAGGCCTGCAGCTGCTGCTCCAGCTGTTCCCGGCTGAGGTCAAGCTGCTGCCGGCCATTGTCCAGCTCTGCCTGACCATCCGCCAGCTCCGCTTCTGCCTGCTCCAGATCCGCCTGGGCCTCATCCAGCTGGCGGAGGGCATCCGCCTTTTCCTTTTGATAATCCGTCTCCGCTTGGCTGTAATCCGCCAGCCCGTCTTCATATTCCTCCATGGCATCCTGCCGGATGGAATCCACCCTTGCCTGGGCGATGGTTTCCAATTCCGGCTTCAGCAGATCTGCCGTCTGCTCCATGGCGTCATTGTATTCCTGGGAATAAATCTGGTAATCCCCGGCAATGGTGGCGTGGACTTCGGGATAATAGGAGATGTCAAAGGCCTCCGCCGGAACAAAAAAGAAGTTCGCGATGCTGCCGCTGCCCACAGAGGTATTGCCCCGGTTGGTATCCATATACAGCGGACTGCTCACCAGGCCAACCACGGTGAACTCCGTCTGCTCCAGCTGATCCAGGGCATCGTCGGAATTCTCCGGGGAGACCGTTACCTTTGTGCCGATGAAAGAGGCATCGTTCCGGGAACCATCCGCCAAGCATTCATTTGCCTTCTCCGGCATCCGTCCCTCCAGCAGCACCAGCCGGTTGATCGATTCCGGAATGGTGTAGAACCGGTAAACCAGGGCATCTCCGCTCTTTTGGCTTTGGGCGATCAGGTCGGCGTAAAACACAGCCTCCACATCCTCCAGAGCCTCCAGTGCGGCAATTTCCTCCACCTGCTCCGGCTCCCAGCCATAGGAGCTGATGAACCGGAGGTCAAACATGTTTTGGCTGTCGGTATAGGCCTGTCCTGTGGCCACCATATCCATTTTCGTGGACCGCAGTCCCACAAAAAGCGCCGTGCCCAGGGCGATAATGGTGGCGATGGCAATATACCGGCCCAGGGATTTTACAATGGATCGACGCAGATTTCTGCCCATCATATTACGCTTCATTACCATTCAATCTCCGAAATGTCCATGGGATTTGTATTCTGCTCCATGCTGGAAATGGTGCCGTTCTTCACCCGGATCACCCGGTCCGCCATGGCGGTGAGGGCGCTGTTATGGGTGATGATCACCACCGTCATGCCGGTGCGTCTGCCCGTGTCCTGCAAGAGCTTTAGAATTGCCTTACCGGTTTGATAATCCAAAGCGCCGGTGGGCTCATCGCAGAGCAGCAGCTTAGGATTTTTGGCCAGGGCCCGAGCGATGGCCACCCGCTGCTGCTCGCCTCCGGAGAGCTGGCTGGGGAAATTCTTCATTCTGGGTTCCAGCCCCACATCCTTCAGCACCTGGCTGGCCGGCAGGGGATTTTTGCAGATCTGATTGGCCAGCTCCACATTTTCCAAAGCGGTGAGATTCCCGATGAGATTATAAAACTGGAACACAAAGCCCACATCCATCCGCCGGTAGAGGGTCAGCTCCCTCCGGTTCATGGCGGAAATATCCTTTCCGTCCAGCAGCACCTTGCCACTGGTCAGGGTGTCCATGCCGCCCAGGATGTTCAGCAGCGTGGTTTTGCCCGCGCCGGAGGGGCCAACGATCACCGCCAGCTCCCCTTTTTCAATCTGAAAGCTGGCATCGTGGAGAGCATTGATTTCCACCTCCCCCATCCGGTAGGTTTTTCCCACATTTTGAAATTCTACAAAGGCCATTTTATCCGTCTCCTCCATTATTGCGTTTCCTTGTGGAATACCAGCAGCTTGCTGCCCACATAATTCAAAACGACCACCAGCACACTGGCAAAAAGCTTCCAGCCGATGCGGTTCCAGCCCAGAACATCCACCGTCACCAGCAGGATCAGGTTCTCCGCCCCCAGGGAGGCCACCCGTGTGCCCACAAATTTTATAAACTCCGGCACAACCGTCTTCATGGACCAGTCGTGGCTTTCAAAAACAAAGGGCTTGTTGGTGACATAGGCGAAGAGTACCGCGAAAACCCAGGCAATAGAATTGCTGAGCCAGGCGGTGTGCAGCAGCCGGTCACAGGGAAAATAAATCAGGTAATTCACCACCGTGGTGAGTACGCCGAACACCAGATAAATCAGCTGGGAACGGTATTTTTTCAGGAGCATCTCGATTTTAGAACGCATAAATCCACCTCAATTTGTAAATATGTATATAAAAACGGTTGAACCGGCTTCCTTTTTCGGCTGCTCTTACAGGGAAAAAGCACCGAAATCGGGCTTGACAAATCCGTATAATTCAGTATAATTATATCGATAATTTTATAAGGAGTTGGTTGTATGAAACTCGCATTTTTTGATGCCAAAACCTACGACATGCCCGGCTTTGACACCTGCGCCCAGGGCACGGAGCTGGAGATCAAGTACTTTGAAACCCGGCTGAACGAGGATACGGTTTCTCTGGCAGCAGGCTACGACGCCGTTTGCGTGTTTGTAAACGACACCGTAAACGCCGCTGTGGTGGAGAAGCTCTACAGCTACGGCATCCGGCTGATCGTGCTACGCTGCGCTGGCTTTAACAACGTGGACATGACCGCCTGCCAGGGAAAAATCCGGGTATTCCGGGTGCCCGCCTACTCCCCCCACGCCGTTGCGGAGCATGCCATGGCCCTGCTTCTCACCATCAACCGGAGAACCCACAAGGCCTATATCCGCACCCGGGACTTTAATTTCAGTCTACAGGGCTTCGTGGGCTTTGACCTCTATCAGAAAACCGTGGGCATTGTGGGCACCGGCAAGATCGGCCGGGTATTCGCCGACATCTGCAAGGGCTTCGGCATGAAGGTCATCGCCTACGACAAATTCCCCAATGCGGACAGCGGCCTGGAATATGTCACCATGGAGGAGCTGTTCCAAAAATCGGACATCATCTCCCTCCACTGCCCCCTGACAGAGGATACAAAGCATCTGATCAACGCCGATTCCATTGAGAAGATGAAAAAAGGCGTTACCATCATCAACACCTCCCGGGGCGCCCTCATCAACACTGAGGATCTGATTCAGGGCATCAAGAAAAAGAAAGTGGGCGCCGCCTGCCTGGATGTGTACGAGGAAGAGGGCGACTTCTTCTACGAGGACTACTCCGGTCATGTGGTGCAGGATGACAAGCTGGTGCGGCTGATTGCCATGCCCAACGTGATCGTCTCCTCCCACCAGGCCTTCCTGACTCAGGAGGCCCTGAACAACATTGCCGCCACCACCGTGGACAACACGCTGCAATTCTTCCGGGGCACCCCCAACGAGAGCACCGAGGTTCGCCTCAGCAAGTAAAAACCATTTTGGCCTGCCGAAACCCGGCAGGCCTTTTTTACAGTCCCAGCTCTTCACCCACCAGAATGAATTTGATGCGCCCGGCGGGACGGCAATGGCGGGTGATGAGGATCTGGTTGCAAATGCAGTCCACACTGGTGCAGTTGTGGCAGGAGCCGGTGGAATTGCAGGGGGCGGCAATGCTGAACCGCTGGGAATTGGCGGGAGCCGCAACGCTTCGGGCCCGCTGAACCGCCTGCTCCAGGGTATCGCAGACCTTGTTCATGCCCGCCACCACAATCACCGAATCCGGCCCATAGACAATGGCCGCCACCCGGTTGCCGTTGCCGTCGATGTTCACCATCTGCCCGTCCAGGCTCAGGGCATTGGCTCCGGTGAGGAACACATCCGCCAACAGGCACTGCTTCATCAGCGTGATCCGCTCCTGGGGCGTTTCGGCCTTGCTCCGATCCAGCAGCTTGACGTTTCTTCCCCTCAGGGCATCCATCAAACCGATCTGCTCCGCGGACATGGCACCACCCCAGCCGACAGAAGCCCCCTCCGGTATCAGCTCCAGGGCTTTCTCCAAAGCGGCAGTCCGGTTCTCACAGTAGAACGCCTCAAAATGTCGCTTTTTCAGGTTTTGCACCAGCACCTGACCCCGTTTGGCATACATAACTTTTTTCGGATCCATAGCAACACTTCCTTTTTTAAAAGTATAGCAAAATTTCGTTTCAAAGTAAAGCTTCTCCGCGTTTTGTTTACAGAATGGCTAAAAATCGCTCCAACAGCCGGTTGAGGGCGCCAACCAACTGTTTCTGGACTTTCCCGTTTGGCTGTGATAGAATGGCGAAAAAGGAGGCGGGAAGATGGCGAAAAATCTGATTCATATTTTTGGTGCCTCCGGCTCAGGCACCACCACCCTGGCAGAAAAAATCAGCCGGGAATTGGGCTATTTCCATCTGGACACCGACGATTATTTCTGGCTGCCCACCGACCCCAAATTCACCACCAAGCGGCCGGTGGCGGAGCGGCTTCAGCGGATGCATCAGGACATTGACCGGGCAGAGAACGCGGTGATCTCCGGTTCCCTTACCGATTGGGGCGACCCGCTGATCCCCGAATTCACCCTGGCCGTCCGCATTGAGATGGATCCGGGGCTCCGGCTGCACAGGCTCCTGGAACGGGAGCGCCGTCGCTTCGGCAGGCGGATCGAACCCGGTGGGGATATGTACCAAGCCAATCAAGCCTTTCTGGAATGGGCGAAGCGCTACGACACCGGTGGGCCGGAAATCCGAAGCAAAGTCAAGCACGACCAGTGGCAGACCCTGCTCCCCTGCCCGGTTCTGCTGCTGGACGGCGGGGATACCTTGGAATACAATTATCAAAAAATTCTCCGGGCAATTCCGGGGACAGAAAGGAAGTGCAGCCTATGACCGTAGTGTTTCTTCATGGCCTGGGGCAAACCCCAGAGAGCTGGCAGCCGGTTCTTTCCCAGCTGCCGCCGGAGGAGGACTACCGCTGCCCCAGCCTGGCGGAATTGCTGGAGGGCAAACCGGTCTGCTATCAGAACCTCTATGCCGCTTTGGAGGCGTACTGCAGCGGGATTCCCGGAAAATTCTGCCTCTGCGGCCTGTCTCTCGGCGCTGTTCTGGCCCTGGACTACTCCATTCGCCATGGGGAGCGGCTCCACAGCGTCGTGCTCATCGCCGCCCAATACAAAATGCCGAAAGCGCTGCTGGCAGTTCAGAATTGGATGTTCCACCTTCTGCCTGAGAAAAATTTTCAGGGTCTGGGCTTTGGCAAAAAGGAGTTCAGCCGGCTGTGCCTTACCACTGGGCAGCAGGATCTCACCATGGGATTGGCCGAAATTCATTGTCCTGCGCTGATCCTCTGCGGGCAGCAGGATAAGGCCAACAAAAAGGCCGCTCTGGGACTTTCCCGCAGAATCCCCGGCAGTAAGCTGCTGCTTCTTCCAAAGGCCGGTCACGAGGTCAATCGGGACGATCCGGAGGCACTGGCCCAAGCGCTGCTGGATTTTTGGAAGACGGAGTCATCACCAAGCCATTGACAAAAGGTCATAAAATTCCCGCCGCTGAAAAAACGCGGCGGGAATTGTTTATTCTGCCAAAGTCGCGGCCATAACAGCCTTGATGGTATGCATCCGGTTTTCGGCCTCGTCGAAGACAATGGACTGAGCGCCTTCAAAGACCTCATCCGTCACCTCCATGCAGTCGATGCCGAATTTCTGCTGAATCTGACGGCCAATGGTGGTGCCAAGGTCATGGAAAGCGGGCAGGCAATGCATAAACCGGCACTGGGAACCGGCGTTGTCCATCAGCGCCTGGGTCACCCGATAAGGGGTCAGGTCTTGGATCCGCTCCTCCCAAACCGCGTCCGGCTCTCCCATGGAGACCCACACATCGGTGTAAATGACATCGGCATTCTTGGTTGCCTCCACCGGATCGGTGAGGAACTCCAGTGTCGCGCCGGTCTCAGAAGCCACTGCCTCGCAAAGCCCCACCAGTCTGGGATCGGGGAAATATTTTTCCGGGGCGCAGGCCACAAAATGCATGCCCATCTTGGCACAGCCCACCATCAGAGAATTGCCCATATTGTAGCGGGCATCCCCCATGTACACTAGCTTTCTCCCCTTGAGGCTTCCGAAATGCTCCCGAATGGTGAGAAAATCCGCCAAAATTTGAGTGGGGTGATATTCATTGGTCAATCCGTTCCACACCGGCACACCGGAGTATTGGAAGAGCTGCTCAACAATTTCCTGTCCGTAGCCCCGGTATTCGATGCCGTCATACATCCGGCCCAGCACCCGGGCGGTATCCGCAATGCTCTCTTTCTTACCCATCTGGGAAGCGGTGGGATCCAGGAATGTGGCATGCATGCCCAAATCATAGGCGGCTACCTCAAAGGCGCAGCGGGTACGGGTAGAGGTCTTCTCAAAAATCAGGGCCACATTCTTCCCCTCGCACAGCTTATGGGGAACGCCCGCTTTCTTTTTGGCTTTCAAATCCGCCGCCAAATCCAGCAGAAATGCAATCTCATCGGGGGTAAAGTCCAACAGCTTCAAAAAGCTCCGGTTGGTCAGCTGTTCCATGTTGTGCCTCCTAAAATTATTTGGAAATGATCCGGGCTGCCGTCCTCAAAGGCGAGCTTACCGCGTGGTGGATGTTATTCCCCGCCTGGCTGCCCTCCGAGGTCTGGCTCTCCGGGCATCGCGCCCTTTCACTTGGCTGTGAGCTGCTCTCTTACAAAAGCGATCTGCTTGTAAACCGAGGCCACGCTGGTGCCCCCCAGGCTGATTCGCTTTTCCACGCAGACAGAGAGATCCACTGCGCTGTATACATCCTCTTCGATCAGAGGAGAGTGCTTTTGATAATCCTCCATGGGGTAGGTTTCCAGGACCAGTCCCCTGGCGATGCAGTCCGCAACGATCCCACCGGAAATCTTGTAGGCCGTGCGGAACGGCAGCCCCTTGCGTACCAGATAGTCCGCCAGATCCGTGGCATTGATAAAGCCCTTCTGCGCGGCGGAAACCATATTTTCCGGCAGCGCTTTCATGCCCGCAATCATCTCTGTAAAGACCTTCAGGCACATTTTCACCGTATCGCAGGCATCGAATACCGCTTCCTTATCCTCCTGCATGTCCTTGTTATATGCCAGAGGGATTCCTTTCATCACGGTGAGCAGCGCCATCAGGTCGCCGTAAACCCTGCCGGTTTTGCCCCGGCACAGCTCTGCCATGTCCGGATTTTTCTTCTGGGGCATGATGGAGGAGCCGGTGGTGAAGCTGTCGGACAGCTCCACGAATTTGAATTCCCAGCTGCACCAGAGGATAACCTCCTCTGAGAAGCGGGACAGGTGCATCATCAGGATGGACAGCGCGGACAAAAGCTCAATCGCAAAATCCCGGTCGGACACACCGTCGATGCTGTTCATGCACACAGCATCGAAGCCCAGTCTTTCCGCCTCGAACACCCGGTCGGTATCGTAGGTGGTTCCGGCCAGGGCGCAGCTGCCGATGGGAGAAACGTTCATCCGCTTCCGGCAGTCCCGGAGGCGTCCCAGATCCCGCAGCAGCATCATGGCATAGGCCATGAGATGATGGCCAAAGGTGATGGGCTGGGCCCGCTGCAGATGGGTATAGCCGGGCATGATGGCGGAGGCATAGGTTTCCGCTTTGTCGGTCACCACCTGGGTCAGCTCCTGGCACAGCGCACTGATTTCATCCATTTCATCCCGCAGGTACATCCGGAAATCCAGAGCCACCTGGTCGTTGCGGCTGCGGGCGGTGTGAAGCTTTTTGCCCACATCCCCAATTCTGGCGGTAAGCACCTGCTCCACAAACATGTGGATGTCCTCACATTCCATATCAAAGGGGAGCTTGCCGGTTTCGATGTCCTCCAGGATCTGAGAAAGTCCATCTATGATCTGCTCCGCCTCCGACCGGCTGATGATATTTTTTGCCCCCAGCATGGCCGCGTGGGCAATGCTGCCGGTGATATCCTGCCGGAACATCCGGCTGTCGAAGTGAATGGAGGAATTAAAATCATCTGCCAGCTTGCTGGTTACGCCGTCCGTTCGTCCGGCCCACATCTTCGCCACGAAAACGCACTCCTTGTGTGAAATTCTTACTTCTTGCCGTCCACCATGGCCTGAACCTTAATGGGCAGGCCGTAGAGGTTGATAAAGCCCTCGGCATCCTTCTGGTTGTAGTCGCTCTCGCCGAAGGTGGCGATCTCCTCGGAATACAGGGAGTTGGGGCTCCACACACCGGCATTGATCATATTGCCCTTGTACAGCTTCAGCCGAACCTTACCCGTGACCTTTTCCTGGGTCTTGTCCACAAATGCGGACAGGGCCTCCCGCAGGGGGGTGAACCACTGGCCGTTGTAGACCAGCTCGGCAAAGGTGATGGCGATCTTCTGCTTTTCGTGCATGGTCATTTTGTCCAGGCACAGGGTCTCCAGAACGGAGTGGGCCTTGTAGAGGATGGCGCCGCCGGGAGTCTCGTACACGCCCCGGCACTTCATGCCCACCAGACGGTTCTCCACAATGTCCAGCAGGCCGATGCCGTTCTTGCCGCCCAGCTCATTCAGCTTGAGGATCACACCTTTGGGGGTGAGCTTCTCTCCGTCCACCGCCACGGGAATGCCCTGCTCAAAATCAATGGTCACATAGGTGGGCACATCCGGCGCGTCGATGGGGCTGACGCCCATTTCCAGGAAGCCGGGCTTCTCATACTGGGGCTCGTTGCCGGTATCCTCCAGATCCAGGCCCTCGTGGCTCAGATGCCACAGGTTTTTATCCTTGGAGTAGTTGGTCTCCCGGTTGATCCGCAGGGGGATGTTGTGGGCCTCGGCGTACTCGATCTCTTCCTCCCGGGACTTGATGCTCCACTCCCGCCAAGGGGCGATGACGGGCATATTGGGGGCAAAATGCTTGATGGCCAGCTCAAAACGAACCTGGTCATTGCCCTTGCCGGTGCAGCCGTGGCAGATGGCATCAGCGCCCTCCTTCAGGGCGATGTCCACCAGGCCCTTGGCGATGCAGGGACGGGCGTGGCTGGTGCCCAGCAGGTACTCTTCATAAACGGCGCCAGCCTTCAGGCAGGGCATGATGTAATCGGCGGCATACTCCTCGGTCAGATCCAGCACATAGAGCTTACTGGCGCCGGTCTTGATGGCCTTTTCCTCCAGCCCCTCCAGCTCGTCTGCCTGGCCTACGTTGCCGGAAACGGCGATGACCTCACAATTATTGTAGTTCTCTTTCAGCCAGGGGATGATGATGGAAGTATCCAGGCCGCCGGAATAGGCAAGTACCACTTTTTTGATGTTTTCTTTATTCATTGTAATTCCTCCAAAGGTGAATAATATTCATTGATGGAGTCATGATACCCCTTTTCCCAGGAAATGTCAAGTCCATTCCAAAGGCTTCCTCTATCCGAAAAAACATTTTGTAAGACTGAATAAATCTGAACAAAATCCAAAAATTGTTTTATGAAATTTGCCCTGTAGCCAGGCACGGGAAATGGATACGTTTTATATTTATACTGTATTTTTATACGAACATTCGTATATTTTCATTTCTGCCGCCTGCCCTGCTCAAAAGCATTGTCCTTTCGTGCTTTCCCGTTCCCTTGTCAAGCTGGTTGGGAAAGCGCACATTCCTTTGCCAGATTGATTTCTTTTTCTCCGAGCCTGGATGGTACAATATCCCGGTGCACACAGATGCCCGGTACGTTGCATTTTCACCCGGTACGTTGAATTCTCACGAATATGGTTGAAATTTAACGGATTTCGTGATATTATAGCTAAGTTATGTGGAGTATGTCCAAAGGAGACTGATTCATGAGCATTTTCAAAACGCTTTGGAGCAGCTGGCGGGAAAAATCCGCCAACCTGAGCCGATGGGTGTTGATCCCAGGGATTTGTTATTTAGAGCTGCTGTTTCACTACTGGATCGGCGCCGAGTTTGCCCCGGAGCTGACAGGCACGCTGCTGGGCTTCGGCCTCTGTCTAGGAGGACTGCTGAATGTCATTGCGGCTTTCCTCTCCCGGAAAGGCAGCCGCTGGTTTTCGGGAATCGCCATCTTCCTGTGCACCACCGTGATGATGGTGGAGCTGCTGATCGGTGACGCCTATTTCAATTTCATGCGTCCCGCCCTGGTATTTGTCAGTGCGGGAGGAGTACTCACGGATTTTTCAGATATTATGATCCAGATGATTTTAAACAATTTAGGGCGCATTGCCATTGCGCTGATTCCTTTCTGGCTGCTGCTGCTTTCCGGACGCTCTCACTCCTTCCAAAAAAAGCGCTGTGCGGCAGCCTCCGCAGCCGTTGCGGTTATCGGAGCCTGCATAGGTCTTTTCTCCCTGAATGTGTCCGCCGACGGCTTGGAGCAGGTGATCCCCCAGTATGACTTCAACAATTCCATGAAGCGCAACGGCATCACCGTCTCCATGTTTATGGAGCTGTCCGGGCTGTCTGAGAAAGCCAGCGGACTGAATGGCGAGGATTTTGAATTCGATTTTGAGCCGGAATCTGTGGAGCCCGCTGCCACCGCCACGGAGCTGACCGCGGCAGCTTCGGAGGCTCCCTCCAATCCAGCCCCCAGTCAGGAGCCCACGGAGGCAGCCGATAAACCGGCGCTCCTGAATAAAGAGGAAACAGAAGCTGCCACCGAGGCGGAAACGGAAGCGCCCACCGAAGCGGTAACGGAAGCCCCCACCGAGGCGGAAACCGAAGCGCCCACCGTGGAGGAAACCCAGCCCGAGGAAGCGCCAAGGGTCTATCAGCCCCATGTCATTCCTGGACTGGACTTCGGCGAGCTGGCGGAGAGCGAAACGGATCCCACCCGGAAAAAGCTGTTTGCTTATATGGACTCCCTGACCCCCGCCATGGAAAACGAATACACCGGACTGTTCCAGGGAAAAAATCTCATTCTGATCACCGCCGAATCCTTCAACTATGCTCTCATCGATCCGGAGCTGACCCCCACTCTATACCGGCTGGCCACCCAGGGCATTCAATTTACCAATGCCTATGTTCCTCTGTGGACCGGCAACACCAGTGGCGGGGAAATGGCTATTTTCTCCGGTCTTGCCATGAACTGCGACATGTACACCTATTCCAAGCAGCAGCCCTTTAACACCATCGGCCGGATGCTGATGGATCAGGGCTATTTCTCCCGGGCCTACCACGACAACGGCTACTATTTCTACGACCGGGACAAGACCCACGAGGATCTGGGCTACGAAAAGTACATCGGCATCGGCAATGGTCTGGAAGAGGGCGTGGAGGATGTGTGGCCCGCCAGCGACCAGGAGATGTTCGACTTCACCCTGCCCCAGTATATCAACCAGCAGCCCTTCAGCATTTACTATATGACTTGCAGCGCCCACTGCCGTTACAATTTCATGGGCAATGCCCAGAGCAAAAAGAACCAGGAATTGGTAGAAAATCTGCCCTATTCCACCGGCTTAAAAGCTTATATCGCCTGCAATCTGGAGCTGGAAAAGGGACTTAGCTCCCTGGTTTCCCAGCTGGAGGAGGCTGGCATCGCGGACGACACCGTGATCGTGATGACCTCCGACCACTTCCCCTACGGCTTGGGAACCGCCTGGGGCAACGACCACAACTGTCTGGCCGAGCTCTACGGTGTGGACGGCTACGATCAGATCGATCGGGATCGGAACACGCTGATCATTTGGAGCGGCAGTCTTGAGGGACAAGGCATTCAGATCGATGCTCCCGTCAGCAGCATCGACATTCTGCCCACCCTGTCCAATCTCTTTGGGCTGGAATACGACTCCCGGATGACCATTGGCAGGGATGTGTTCAGCGACGAGGAAGCCATTGTCCCCTGGCCCGATTACAGCTGGGTCACAGAGCTGGGCAAATTCGATACTTCCACCAGGAAGTTCACGCCTTTTGTGGAGGAAAGTGAAATCCCCGAGGGCTATGTAGATCGCATCAGTTCCATTGTCCGCACCCGAATCAACTTCAGCCGTTCGGTACAGGGCTGCCAGTTCTTTACCACCATTCAATCCCATCTCAATGAGCAATAGCTAAGTTCAAGGGGCTGCCTCCAAATAACGAGGCAGCCCCTTGCATTCAGGAATGAACGCTTTCCCTGGCTTTTCTTTTCTCCAGTTTTCTCTGATACATTCTCTGGTCGGCCTGGCGGATGTGATATTCCAGGTCCTCCGGAGCGTCCGCGTCGATCCTGGCGCAGCCGGTGCTTGCGGAAAGCGGGAATGGCAGCTTCCGTTCCACACCCAGAGCAGAAATGGTCTGCTCCACATCCGTCATGATCTGCTTTGTCTCTGCCTCACCGGAGTAGCTGCCCAGCAGGAGAAACTCATCACCGCCGTAGCGTATGGCCAGCTCCATCCGGCCATCACAAACCTGCTTCATGGCATCGGCAATGGTTTTCAGAGCCAGGTCCCCGATATCATGGCCAAAGACATCATTGGCTTTTTTCAGGCAGTCCATGTCCACAAAAACAACCAGGGTGCTTTGCTGCTGCTCCCGGTTGCGCCGGAGCAGCTCCTCCCCCATCTCCTTGAGGGCAAACCGGTTGTAGAGCCCGGTCATGGAATCCCGCCGGTAGAGCTCGTTGAGCTTCCGATTCATGATTTGCAGATTCAGGTTTTGCCGCAGGTTCTCCATGGCGTTATCCAGCGCCAGCATCCACTCGCTGAGCAGGTTTTCCCGGATAACCTCCAAATTATCGATGGTGACATAGTAGCCGAACTTTTTTCCATTGCAGTGGCAGGGCGAAAACAGATAGTTGTGGCACTCGCCGTCCTCCCGCAGCCACTGCTGTGGAAGGATGCCAGTCGCTCCAGAAGCCTCAACGCGAATGGCTTCTCCATCACAGCGGCCAAAAAACAACCTGTCAGCCTGGGCATTTTCCACGATCCTCTTGGATTCCACCGCCATCACGAAGGAGTCCATACCCAGAAGCGGTGCAAAGCGGCACACGATTTCCGCAAATTCCTCCGGGCTTTTTCTTCCCAAAAGGGCGGTACGCATGTGCTTCAGATGCCGGCGGGTTTGATTGTTCCGCATATTGATGTTATACAGCTCACGGCGGAGGGAGCCGTCCCAGGCGTTTTCCTCCCGGTCGCCGCTGCTCCCGCCCAGGGCAAGGTGAAACGGAACATACCACTGCCGGGGGCAGTCCCTCTTCTCAATCACGTCGTCGATATACAGCAGGCTCATCCTGCCCAGCTCCTTCCTGCCCCGATCCACTGAGGTGACACGAGGAAAATACTGCTGGGCCTGCTTGGTGTTGTCAAAGCCGGTGATCAGGAAATCCACCGGTGCGCTCAGGCCATCCGCCTCCGCCCCGCTTAAATAGCCAATGGCCATATTGTCGTTGGCGCAGACCACCGCATCCGGCCGCTCCAGCCCCAGCTCCTTAAAGTCCCGGTATGCCTGGATGCCGTCGGTACTCAAAAAAGAATAATCCCGCACCCGCCGGGGGTCATAGGGCAGGTGATACTGCTTCAAAACATCCAGAAAGGCAGATTTCCGCTGGATGTTCTCTCCATTGTCCCTGGGGCCGCCCACATAATTCAGCACCCGGCATTTCCGGTTCACCACCAAATGCTCCACCACCGCCCGCATGGCCCGGTAGTTATCCACACCAATGGAATGCTCCATTCCGTCCTGCTGCTCCACCCCCACGCAGGGAATGTCCAAGCGGCTGACCCTCTCCCGAAGCTGTGCCAGCCAGGGTTCTACACCCACATTGTTGGCTGCAATCAGAATCCCGTCGAACTGGCTGAGCTCCGGCAGCAGGAAGATATTGTGTTCGCCGCTGGTAAAAGCCTCGTACTCCCGCTCGGAATCGCCATAGCTATTGAAGATGTACAGATCCGCATTTCGCTCCAGAGCCCCAAGCTTCAGTCCCTGCAAAAAAGGATAGAGGTAATCCGCATTCCAAACCGCGGTGAAAACAGCGATCTTCTTTCTCATGGCCATCCTCCTTCAACCGTTCTTTCCCGATCATTATACCAAATCCAAAACCAAATGGAAACGGTAGTTTCCGCCAAAAAAGCGGCCCGGCTTTCATGGATTCATACAATTCCCTCAGCAAAAATGCACCGACGGCATTCCCCATCGGTGCATTGGCGATTTCATTCCTTAGGCTCCTGTGCCGCTTCCCGGAAAATCTCCGCCAGCAGCTCGGAATCCACCTCCGGCTCCTCCTCCGGTTCCCGGCGGGCAAATTTCCCCCGGTATTCCTTTTGAGGCGCTTCTGCCGGCTGCCTGGGCTGCGTCATCGGCTCATGGTAGGCAGGAGCAGCGGTCTGCCGGTATCTCTGGTCAGAAGCCGGCTGCTGACGCGTTTCTGCCGGAGCTGGCTGCTGCGGTTTGGCGGCGGGCTGCTGGGCTCTGGCGGAGAAAGCATCCTGCTGATATCCGCCACGCTCCCCTGCCTGGCCTCCGTCGGTTTGATAGCCCGCTCCCTGAGGCCGCCGAGGTGCCGGGCTGCTCCGGACAGGCCTGGGAGCTGCGGGGCGGTTGGCGCCGCACAGGGTGCAATAGGGCCCGGAGTTCCGGCTCTTGTCCCTGGGGCAAATCCACATTCCATTTTCAGAAGAACTCCGGGGCGCACTACTTACCGGACGTGCCTGGGAACCGCCGCCGGAACGGGGTGCCACAGGTCTGGGCGCCTGGAAGTCATCATAATCGTAGTCCTGGCTCCGGCGGCTCTTGGGAGCGGCCTTTTCCGGCGGCAGCAGCTTTTGCAGCACCAGATAAACCACACCGGAGGTGGCGGAAAACACCGCAATAAACACCATCACCGTCACCGCGATCCAAACGCCGGTATTACTGCCGGAGGAAGCGCCACTTCCGCCGGACAGAGAATAATAGCAATCGTCGCACACATAGCCGCTGCCGGTATCATGACCGGCGCCGCTGAAGCTCTTGCCGCACCAGACACATTTCTTGCTGCCGCAGCCAGTGAGAACCGCCGCCAACAGCAGCAGCGCCAGCAGCAGAGCGGATAGTTTTTTCATCTTTCTCATTTGATCCACATCCTTTCTCCCAAGGGGGAGTATCTAAATTTTATCACACTCCCTCTTCCGGCGCAAGTGGTGAAAATCCCCTGAAGCCTGCGCCAGGAGGATTCAGCATTTTATACAAAATGGAATTTAAATCTTGTTAATAATTACTTTTCTCTCTATTCTGATTTCTGCGTTGACTTTCCGGATCCGCCAGAATATAATGGTTTACACAAAAAATCGGAGAGGAGAATGCGGGATGACACCTGAGCCTCTTGGGGTATGGGATGTGTTTCTGCGGATGCTCTGTTCCATGGCTGT
Source organism: Faecousia sp. (assembly GCA_034104845.1). GTDB lineage: Bacteria > Bacillota > Clostridia > Oscillospirales > Oscillospiraceae > Faecousia. The sequence goes on from JAXECZ010000059.1 coordinate 26,074, forward strand.
GGGAATGGTCATCGGAACCGAACGGAAGTATTCCAACCGTCCCGCCGGAATGCGAACCCATATTCTTGTGGCCCTGGGGGCCTGCGCGGTGATGCTCACCGGGCAAATGATCTTCACCCAGTACAGCGGCTATGGCGCCACACCGGACCCTGCCCGTCTGGCCGCCCAGGTCATCACCGGTGTAGGCTTCTTGGGTGCGGGCACCATCATACGGGAGGGAACCACCGTCCGGGGACTCACCACCGCTGCCAGCCTTTGGGCAGTGGCCTGCCTGGGGGTCGCCGCAGGGGGCGGCTATTACGCCATCGCGCTCATCGGGATGGTGTTCATTTTCATCACCCTGACCATATTTGAGTTGCTGCAAAACAGGCTCATGGGCCAAAGCAGCAGCATGGTGTTCTATTGCCTGGAAACCGACGATATCGCAGCCGCCCTGGAGGTGCTGAATATCCACGCCCGGAGGCAGAACGCGGGCATTCGGGATATGCGGACGCTTCGCCGGGAGGACGGGAGCTTTCAGCTGCTGTTTCAGGCGGACATCGGCGGCTTCCGCTGTAAAAAGCGGCGGCAGAGCTTTTTGAACGGCCTGGCCGCAGAACCCATCCTCAAATCCATCCACATCTCCGCCCACCGGGAGAACGAACCGGCATATTAACGAGGAAATACAGAGAATTATGCTGAAACAAACCGCAAAAACCGCCTTTTTGCACACCATTCCCGTGATGACCGGCTATCTGTTTCTTGGCTTTGGCTTTGGCATCATCCTGCAGCAAAACGGCTACGGCATTGGTTGGGCTCTGGCCATGAGCCTTTTTATCTATGCAGGCTCCATGCAGTATGTGGGCGTGGGGCTGCTCACCGGCGGGGCCAGTCTGGTTACCGCCGCTGTGACCACGCTGATGGTAAACGCCTGCCATCTGTTTTACGGCATCTCCATGGTGGATGCCTACAAGGGTGCCGGGAAGCGGAAGCCCTATCTGATCTTCGCCATCACCGACGAAACCTATTCCCTGGTTTCCCAGGGGGCGCCGGAGGATGTTGACCGAAAGCGCTACTTTTTTCTGGTTTCCCTGCTGAACCAGTGCTATTGGGTGGTAGGCTCCGCCCTGGGTGCTCTGGCCGGGAAGCTTCCCATGGATTTCACCGGCATTGACTTCGCCCTGACCGCCCTGTTCCTCACCATTTTCGTGGAACAATGGCTGACCACCAAGAACCATTTTCCCGCTCTGACCGGTCTGCTTTCCGCCACTCTCTGCCTGGCGATCTTCGGTGGGGATCGTTTTTTGATTCCCACCATGGTACTCATCGCCGCAACGTTGATCATCCACCGCAGCACCGGAAAGGAGGAGAAAGATGCTTGATGGTTTCCGTCTCCACAGTGCCGCGCTGGTGGCAGTGATGGCCCTGGTCACCGCCGGGCTGCGCTTTCTCCCCTTTTTGATCTTCGGTGAAAACCGGCAGACCCCCAGGCTCATTACTTATCTGGGCAAGGTGCTTCCCTACGCCATCATGGCCATGCTGGTGGTCTACTGTCTAAAAGCCGTCACGCCGCTGGAATATCCCTACGCCCTGCCGGAGCTGATCGGCTGTTCCGTTGTGGTTCTTCTGCACATCTGGAAGCGCAATACCCTGCTCTCCATCGGCGGGGGAACGGTATGCTATATGCTGCTGGTTCAGGTGATTTTCAAATAGCCGCCTGATTCATATCAAAAAACGATGCCCAAAATCTGCCAGTCCCGCAGGTTTTGAGCATCATCGGTTTTTGAGGGAGCTCAGCTCAGACCCGATGCCTTTTCCAAAGCTATCACTCCAGCGCAGCGCGAAGCTTTTTCAGCGCTCTCTTTTCAATGCGGGATACATAGCTCCTGCTGATACCGGTGCGGTCGGCAACCTCCCGTTGCCGCAGGGGAATCTCCGTTTCCAGGCCGTAGCGCAGGCGGATCACCAGCCGCTCCTGCTGAGTCAGACAGGTATCCACCGCCCGACGGAGCTGCTCCACAGTCTCCTTGCCTGCCACTTGCTCCGTTAAATCCACATCCTCACTGACCACATCCATCAGAGCCAAGGGCGCTCCATCCGTCCCAGTATCGATATAGTCGGAAAGAGACACATCCTGAGCACTCTTCCTCCCCGCCCGAAAATACATTAGGATTTCATTTTCCACGCACCGGGCAGCATAGGTTGCCAATCTTGCCCCTTTTGACGGGTCAAAGGTACTGATGCCCTTGATCAGGCCGATGGTGCCTATGGAGATCAAGTCCTCCTGGTCAGATGTTTGGGCGTAGTATTTTTTCATAATATGGGCCACCAGGCGGAGGTTCCGCTCCACAAGAATATTTCGAGCCTCCATATCTCCCTGGGCAGAAAGAGAAAGATAATGGCGTTCCTCTTCCTCGGTCAGAGGCTTGGGGAAGCTGCCGGTGGAAAGCTGCAAGGAATACAAAAGGCTGCTGAGCATCAGCCACGGGAAAAACAGCATTGTTGATCACCTCAGCATACTGTATTCCGCTCTGGTTGTCCTTTTTCCAGCAATACTCGTAGACAGAGCCCGTATCCGCTGCCTAATTTGCAGCATTTCCATATCAAAAATGGGGCCGCATTGCCAATGAAAGCAAATGCACGTTTTATTTTTCCAGCCCGTAAAGGCTGACCCGGTAGCCCGCCTGGGTTTTCATCACTTCCATGGAAAGATAGGTGTAGGAATCGCCCTGCTCCGTTTCCAGGAACGTCAGCGACACCGGGGCAAATCCGTTCTGCTCAATGGTTTCATCCAGCTTCTCCAATCCCTGCAGGGACACGATCTGCACCCGGCTGGCATCCTGGGTGTACAAATCTCTCAGATTCTGGCTGTCACCGTAAAAATTGCTCAGCATGGCAACCTGATTACCGCTGAAATACCCTTCCGCGAACTCCATAATGACTTTCTCCGCCTCCGGATTGGGGGATTCCGTCAGCGGGCAGGTAAAGCTGGCACAAATCCCAGCAAAGGTGATGCCCCAGCCCTCGGCTGCCTCCATAAAATATTTGGAAGTGAGACGGTAAGAGCCGGCGCTGCCCGCACCCACGATATACACATCCGCCATGTGGGAGTCCCAGGCCAAGCCCTCGGCAACGTGGAAGGAATACCGCAGGGTTTCCTGATCTTGATGGATAGCCGTCCCATAATCCGCCATTTCCTTTCTGCTCTGCTCCATGGCTGCATAGGGCAGCAGATTCGGCAGGAACTCGATCTTGATTTCGCAGACGGGCAAATCCGCAGAGTATTCAATGGGATAGAGGTACACCCCATCGACACCCTCCACCATCTCAAGCTCCTGACTGTCGTAATCAATTTGGAAGCTGGGCCAACCCTCAGGGATTGCCAGCTGATCCGAAGCAATTTGCAGGGTGCCATTAGAAAACTGATAGTAACGCTGTGTCGTTTCACCGTTTTCAATCACCGTTTCAATGAGCATTTGCTTCTTTTCGTTCACCTCCAGCGCCGCGCCGCCATAGAGGGTGAACGCGTATTCAAATTTTCCGGTTTTCGGATCCCAGCAGAGATAATTGTATGGCAGATTCTCCGGGTAGCCATTCACCGCCGCCAGGCCCAAATCGGCATAGCCATCGAAGTTTACGTCCCGGAAATCCACGTCGGTACGAATGACCGTTCCATCCCCATCTTCAAAAAAAAGGCCCTGGTTACAGCCGGGGATGTCACTTGGCAGATCATTGATATCCACGGCACTGAGGAACATTCCTTCGTTTTCGCCCTGGATGTATGCAGGAAGACTGCCTGCATCAATAGTCTGCACCACTTCTTCGCTCTGAAAGACCAGTATCTTCTGAACGCTTCGGGGATTCGTCTTTGTATTGGCAGTGATGAAAGAAACCTTTGGGGCAATCATGTTGGTAATTCGCAATTGGTTAGAAAGAGGAATGAAGTCTGTCTGTGTGTTGCCCTTTAGTAGTAAATTGATGCTCAATCCCCCAGTTAACAGCAACGCGCACATTGCGGCTATCATTCCAGGTATTTTGAAACTTCTCTTCTGTTTGGGATTCACAATCTGCACCCCCTCTGGGCCACCTACGTATCGGCCCGCTTCAGAGACATAGCAGTCCCGCACATTCCCCAGAGCACGAAGCAGCCGTTCTTCCTTTTTCACAGACATACACCTTCCTTTTCTAAAAGTGTTTTCAGCTCATGCCGTGCGCGAAGCAGTGTCATCTTCACATTGCTTTCACTCAAAGCCATGCTTTCCGCAATTTTTTTGACGGAACACAGGTACCAATAGCGAAGCATAAAAATTTCCCGTGTTCTTTGAGGAAGAGACCGAAGAAATCGATTTAAAGCCTCCGTGATTGCTTTGTTTTCCAGAATTTTCTCCGCATCGGTGCCGCCCGGGATGCACTCAGCAAGCTCCTCCAAAACCAGCGGTATCTGACCGCCGCCTCGTTTTTCCGCCTGGAAAAATTTTTGCCGGTCCAAGGCAAGATTCCGTGTAATCCTTGCCAGGAAGGCGGAGAGAAATGTAGGCCGCTTGGGAGGAATGGTGTTCCAAGTTCTCAAATAAGTATCATTGAGGCATTCGTCGCAATCGTCCTGATTCTGCAAAATATTGTAGGCAACAGAGCGGCAATAGCGACCGTATTTCCGGTCTGTCTGAACGATGGCCTCCTCTGACCGCTGCCAGAATAAGTCGATAATGGCTTCGTCTTCCATGTGAGATGCTCCTCTCTTTCTCTTCTACCATATTAGACGACATTTCCGGTTCCTTGGTCACAAGAAATACAAAAAAAGCCCCGCCTATTGGCGAGACTTTTCATTATGTTGGCATTACCTATCTTCCCGGCAAGTCACCCTGCAAGTATTGTCGGCGCGAATGAGCTTAACTTCTGTGTTCGGGATGGGAACAGGTGGACCCTCA
>JAXECZ010000070.1:0-10210 GCA_034104845.1 Faecousia sp.
CCCTGGAAGCAGTACCAGTTTTTGAAATCCCCCAGCTTGCTGGCGTAGATTTCGTTGACGATTTCCCCCTGGCTGTTGGGGCCGTAGCGGCAGCCCCAGAGCCGGTTTTCGCATTCGATGACAAAGTCCATGATGGGCAGCCTCCGGCTGAGGGTGATGGGGGCGTTCCAAAGGAGCTCCCCCTCCAGCAGGCCGGGCACCACCAGGTAGTCGGCGTCCCGGGCGGTGATGACGCATTGGGAGGCCACCTCCTGAGGCGCACCGGTGACGGAGATCCCATCCCCCTCCCGGAAGGCGGCGCCGATGCCGGGATAGGAGAGCCGGAGATAGGTTTTCTCCACGCTCACCCACATTCCGGAGCCCTGGGACCACTGCAGCAGCACCGGCGGCTGCTGGGAGGTATCCAGCCAGAGGGACATGTTGGCTGGATCCTGGGGCTCCTCCGGCTGGCTGTAGGCAGGCAGCAGTGCTTCTCCGCCGGATGTGGAGGGTGTGAGGGTCACAGTGCCCTCGGTGGTGAATTCCGCCTCCAAATTGCCGAAATCCGTGAGATTCAGGGTGTTGATGTACTTTTTATCCGGGAAGATAATGACATAGGCCCCCATGGAAACCATCCTTTTGGGGCAGTCCGCCTCCCGCTCCGACAGACCCATTTCCACTTCATACCCATTCACCACGAATTTGGAGCCGTCCACCCAGCACAGGCTGTCTCTGGCAATCAGGCCCTGGGCGTTGGCCGGATGCCGGTATACGCCCCGCTTTTTCCGGGTGGCGAGCAAGGGATAGTGGTCGGAGCTCATGTTCTCCATGGCGGCAAATTCCCCGGGACGGATGCGGCAGCCTGCGTGATAGCCTTCGAATACCGATAGGGTCTCCCGGCTGGCTGGCAGGGCGCTGAGGGTTGGAACGTGCATGATATCCCCTCCTAAAAGAAGTTTCTCCTGCCCGTCCCCGGATTTTCCCGGCGCAGGGCGTTGGCGTATTCCTGCCACAGGGACTGGAACAGGGCCATGGCGTTGTTGAATTTCAGATACTCCTGATTGGCGTAGTGCATCTGGGCCTCCAGCCAGCGGTCATACAAGGAGGCAAAGGGCTCGGGGATGGACAGCGCGGTTTCCTCGGTCACGGGCTCCCACGGCTCCTTTCGGCCGCACCGGGCAAGAAGCTGGGATGCCATTTTTTCCAGCTGGTTCAGCCAGAGCAGCTTATCCTCCCGGGTGAATACGTTGTGCATTTTTCTATCCACCCGGCTGATCACATCCAGGGCCGTCATGCTCAAGCCTTCTTTTCCAGCTGCTCCAGGGGCTTGGCAGCCTTTTCCTCAAATTCCAGGGCCTGAGCCAGCATCTTCTCCTGGCGCTCCAGCACCTTCACCACATTCCAGGGCAGCTCCACCTCCACGCCCCGGGCGATCTGCCAGGTCTGGCCGTTGACGCCCACGAACACATCCTCCTTGTCGTTGCGGGTGAGCGGCAGCTTGATTTTGATGAGTTTCTTTTCCATATTCATGTCTCCTTTTCTGATTCGTACTTTGTGTAGGGCGGTCGGAAAACCGCCCTACGATGGTTCCCTTAATCGGCAGTGCGTTTCCTTAGTTCATCTTGGCGCTGGGGGAAAAGGCGCTGCAGCACTCCACCCGGTACATGTAGGCCTGCTGGAGGATCTCCGCCGTCTGCATGGCCTTCCAGCCCACGGTGCTGCGCTGGTTCAGGGGGTCGGCAGTACCGGCGGAGCCCAGCTGCTTGATGATGGTTTCCAGGCCGCCGCCGGTGACCTCGGTGACGCCGTAGGCGCCGTTGGCAATGAATAGGCAGCCGAATACCGCGAGCCCCGTGGGGCAGTCGTTCTCTGCGCCGGTATAAACCGCCGCCTCGGAGGTCTCGATGAAGCGGACACCGGCGATCCGGCCGATCTCCCCCTCAAACTGATTCTCGGGCTTGCAGTACTTGTGCATTTCCTCCCAGCGGGGGTCGCTCATGATGTCATAGGCCACATAGGGATGGAGAATGCACACATAGTCCCCGCCGAATTTGGGGGCGTTGCTGGCCTTCAGCATGGCCGCCACCTTTTTCACCACATCCACGGTGAGTACGCAGCTGCCGTCCAGCTGGGAGCGGTCGGAGACGGGAGTGGCCGTGCCGTCGGCGGCGATTTTGGGGCAGTAGTACACGTTGGTGCCGGACTGTAGCACGTTCCGGGTGATGGTGTCCAGGGTCAGGCCCGCCTGATGGCCCACAGCCCGGGTGGCCTCCAGCACGTTGTTGTCGATGGCGGTGAGATCCAGCACATCGGACAGGCACACATAGTCGCCGTACTGCCGCACCTCCGCCTCCACCGCCACGGCGGTCATCTTCCGGCCGTCGGGGGTCACGCCCTCGGTCAGGGGCTGGGTGGCCTTGGGCAGGGCGGCGTAGCGGCGGAACTCGATCCGCTTGCCGCCGTTTTTGGGAATGGGCCGCTTCTGTCCAAACTGCATATGGATCAGGTTGGGGCTGGCCTCCTCCAAAAGGGCCCGGTCATAAAAGGTCTTGTTCTCCACGGAAAGACCTGCGTCGGTGGTCACGTTCACGTTCTCGGCAAAATACTGCAAATTCATTTTCTTTTCCATATCATTTCTCCTCTTCAATTTTGCATGATGTATTTCTCGGTTTACGGGTTCTTTGGCGGATGAGACAATTTTCCATTCTTTCATGAATCATGAAAAATTGCACGCGATACTTATCCGAAGCTGATTCTCTCCCCCCTTTCCACCATCCGGCAGTATTTGTCGTAGTCCTGCCGGGTCATCTGGGTGACATTCCTGCCCACCAGGGCAGCCGCGCCGCCTCCCAAGCCGTTCTCCCCAGGGCGGTAGCTTCCGCTTCGCAGGGCGGCGGACAGCTTGGCCTCCACGGCTTTCGCCGCGTACTCCATGGCCGCCGGAAGGATCTGTCCGGCGTGAATGGCCTGGTAGGCGCTGGAAATGTCCACACCGGCCAGCAGCATCCCTGCAAAGCGGTGGTCCGACAGCTCCTTTCGGATGTCGAAGTCGGGGAAAAACTGCTTCAGCTGCTCCCCCTGGGCCATCCAATCGTTGTAGATTCGGTCCACACGCTGCCAGTGCTCAAGCACAAGAGGGTTTTGCCGGTCTTCCGGCGTCTCTGCCGGGACTGCTTCCTCCGCCTGCTGCTCCAGCAGGCCGGAAGCCTCCTCTCCCCGGGCCGGAGCGTCGCCCTCCCCGCTGCCCTCCGCCCCCTGGGCGAAAAGCTGTATCCATGTGTTTTTCATCGTTTCCTCCTTTTCTTTTTCAAAATCGCAGGGCTTCCTCCAGGGTGACATTCCCCGGGAAACTGGCGGCCAGCTCGGCAATGCCGTTCTGTACCGTCCAGAACACCATGGCCACCTCCTTCCGAAAGGGCTCCTTTGGTGCGGCGATGATTTCCGCGTTCCCCTCATACAGCTCCACCCTGGGGCAGCGCCGAAGCATTCCCTGGAAATACAGCCGCTCCACCGCCCGTGCCAGAGTTTCCGTCAGGGCGCTCACCCCGGCGCATACCAGATCCTGCCCCTTGGGCCCTGCACCGGCGTGGCCTTGCGCTCGCATGTGCAGGCTTCCGTCGGCGCTGCAATAGAATTTGGAAAGAATCATTCCATCACCCCCCACTACACCGGCTTGGTGGATTCCGCCACCCGCTGCCGGGCACTCCGGGCGGCGTAGTGCTCCTGCTTCTCTTTGACCGCCTTGGGGGAGGTGTACTTGCGGGAGGGCGCTTCCGCCTCCGGCTGCTCCAGAAGAGAAAGGGTCAGCTGATATTGCTGAGCGTTTTTGGAGATCTGCTGCATTACCATTTCTTTCCGGTCGAAATCCATCATGTCCATGCACAGCAGGGCCTGCTGGGCATTCCGGGGGTCGAAGAAGCCGGCGGAGTAGAATTGCAGGGCCATCTCGTTCTGGCTCATCCGAGAGTAGGCGCTCTGCTTCTGGGCGGATACCGTGATGTCGAACAGGGGCACCCGGCTGCCCAGGGGAACCCCCATCTGGCTGCCCTGGTCCCGGGGCAGCAGTCCGGCATTGGAATACTGGACGAATTCCGCCGTGCCCTGTTCCCCCATGATCCGGAAGCACCTGGGCAGGGTGTAGAACTGGCGAATCAGCTCGATAACCATGAGACACAGCTTCCGGAAGGCCCGATAGGCAGCCTTGTTGCTGTCGCGGCTGAGCTTGCTGCCTGCCTCCTGCATGGCGGCGATGGCGGAGGCCGCGGTGACGCCGCTGGAGGTGCCGCCGGTGGAAATGTCCCGGTTGCCGGTGACTTCCTTCAGCTCATCCACCTTGCTGTTGAGCACTGCCAGGTATACCTCGCTGAGGCCGGTGCTTTGGATGGGCAGGATGCTGTCCTGGCCCAATCCGCCCTCCACATGGACGAAATCCCGGGTCAAATCCCCATATTCCTCCTCGTTCACGCTTCCGTCGCTGCGGATGAAGTGCCGCGGGCGGGCATTTACCAGCAGGTTCATCAAAATGGCCTGGTTGCCCCGATCGATGTACTCCTGGGCGCTTTTGGCCACATCGATGTAGCCGAAGCCGCAGGGGGTGCCCGCCATGCGGAAGAGGGGATCGAACACAAAGGGATACAGCCCATGGTCGTACCAGCCCCGCAGGGCGTATTCCGGCTCGTTCTCCGTGGCGAAGAGCACCTGGTCGCCCACATATTTGCAGTAGTGCAGAATGCTCCGGCCTCCCTGCTGCTTTTTGTAGTACCAGTCCACCACGGCGGATTTGTCGGTGGTGTCCACCCGGTCGTCATAGAGGTATTTGCTGCCCACCGGCTCGCTGGGGGGACCGGCAAATTTGTGGGCCAGCTGGGGATATTGCTCCTGCAGCACCTGGTTGCTCACCAGCTGAATGTGGAATACATTGGCGGACTGCTGAATGTCCGTGATGCCGCTCTCCCAGAAGAGATTCAGGATGTCCACCTTTTTGATGGCCACATCCCCCAGGCCGCCGGAGCCGCTGGGATCCCAGAACACGCCGTAGATACCGGTTCCTGCCTTGAGCTTGTAGTCGTTCACCTCGTCGTAGACCTGCTCGAATTCGCTCTGCTCCAGCACCACCGGGAGGATGGAGCCCAGCAGCTTGGCCTCCCCCCGGTCTCCCTCCTCCCGAGGCAGCACATTGGGGCTGGGGAAATTGTCCATCACGTCGGCGTGCTTGCTGGCGATGGCGTTAAAGAGCCAGCCGGAGGTGGGTTCCACCTGATTTTTTCCATGGCCCCGCATGCATTCCCAGTGGCGCAGCTTGTACCACTGTTCGTTGTCCACCACCCGGCGCTCCAGATTGGCCTTGCCCTCCTTATAGCGGTTCAGAATCACCTGGGCCCGGCGAATCTGCTCCTGACCGATGACGGCTTCTGTCATTTCTTGTTTAATCATTGATAATCTCCATTCCCGGCCGCTTTGAGGCCGCTTTGATTTGTTCCCTGGGGATGTCCAGGAAGAGCTTCAGGGGGGAATTGTCGTAGCCGTCCCCGGCGGGCTTGGACCGGGGCTTGATGGGCCTGGACATGCAGAAGTAGCGCACCTCGTCGGCCACATGGTCCTCTCCGTCGGTGTCCACATCCTCGGCGTTGGTGCTGTCGTATTGCAGCAGAGGCATGGTGCGGATGAAGGCGCGGCAGTTTTTGAACACATACAGCATGGAATAGCCTTCTTCATCCATGCTCAGCCGGTAGTGAACCTGCATCCAGCCCGGCAGCCGCTTGTGATCTCCCGGCTGGAAGTACACCTGATGCCGGGCGGCGGTCTGGGCAATGCTCTCGCCGGTTTCGGCGTCCCAGATGGCCGGGTCGGCAATGCCCTGGATCCGCTTTCCTGCCAGCCACCGGTGCTCGGTCTCGATCTGACGGATTTTGGAGAAGACCTGATCCGGGGTCCAGCGTACCCCCTCGTTGGGGGTGGCGGTGCAGCCGTAGAGCTCCAGGATCCGGTAGGCCACCCCGTCATAATCCACCGCCCACCAGCCGCAGGAAAAGGGACGGTGATAGCCCCAGTCGAAGCTGCGATAGATTTTCCAGGTATCGGGAATCTCAAAGGGCTCGATCACATGGGTGAACCGCCGGTCCCGGTAGTGCTCCGGGCGGTCATAAAAATCCTCGAAGAACTGGCCCTCATATACGTCCCACCTGCCCTCCAGCCAGGCCTGGCGGAGCTTGGGGGGCAGCTTTTCCAGAGAGCGCATGTATTCCGGCTGCCGCTCCATCAGGGCGTGGTTGTCGGTGCACAGAGCCTGGATGAAGGCGTAGTCCTCCGGGTATTCCTCCGGAGTAAATCGCCGGTCGATGAACAGCCGCTTGAAATAGCCGTGACTGGGGCCGCCGGGATTCAGGGTGTAGTAGGTGCGCTTGGGGAAATCATTGGTGCCCCGGACGCAGGCGTCGATCTGAGTCAGCCAGTTCTCCTGAAATTGACCTGCCTCGTCAGCAAACCAGATATCGTACTCCGCCCCCTGGTATTGGCCCAGGTCGTCGTCTCCGTCGCAGTAGCCGAAGCTGATGGTGCTCCCGTTGGAGAAGTAAAAGATTTTGTCCCCCTTATTGTAGTTGGCTGCCCCGGAAAGCAGCGCCTGCAGGGGTGCGATGTGGTTGTTGTACAGCTCCCGGTAGGTTCGCCGGGTGATGAGGACCTTGATTCCCGGAAATTTCAGGCATAGCAGCACTGCCTTCCACCTGACAAACCAGCTCTTCCCGCCGCCTCTTGCCCCACCGTAGCCCACATACCGGTGGGTTTCCATCAGGGCCTGGCGCTGCTTGGGATTGGGCCGGGGCATCACAAGCAGCTTACCCGGCATAGCTTTCCGCCTCCCCCTCCAGAATCACGGTAACGCCCTCCGCCTCCGGAACCCGATTCAGCTCCTGCTCCAGTTTTTGCAGCTTCATTTCCCGCTCCCGAGCATCCAAAGAATCATCCCGGGAGAGAATGTCCTGCAAATCCTTTAATACACCCGTGAGCTGCTTCAACCCCGCCCGATCCACAATTCCCTTGCGCTTGGCCTTTATCAGCTCACAAATCTCCTCCCCCTTTTCGGTTTTTCGTTTCTCCCGGAGGAGCACCGTACCCTTGTCCAGCTCCTCCACTGCCTGCTCCAGCCGATCCAGCAGCCGCTGTGCCGCCAGCTGCACCCGATCCGGCCCTGTCTTTGCCTCCTCCACCATTTTCCTTCCTTTCTGCTAATCGATCTGCACCATTCTGTCTTTGACGCAATCCGGGCACAGGGGACTGCCGTCCTCCAAGGGGAAATACCGTTCCCCGGTGATGTGTCTTCCGCAGTCGGCGCATTTGGGGCGGCCCAGCAGCCAGCGGTCTGCCCTGGCGGCGATCCGCTCCGCCTGAAGCCAGGGCTCGTCAATCACAGCGCCGGCCCTCCCTCCGGCAGGAGGAATTCCCCCATCCGGAACAAACGTGTTCATTTTGTTTCATGGCAGCTCCTTTCTGTCCGTTTTATTGGACATGATGTGTGGTATACTTTTTGTGAAAATTCTAATGTTACAGTTGAAATTTCCATACTCCTGTGGTAAAATCCTTTTAAGACGGATGACTCCTGTGGCAATTGGAAACCATCCTGTCTTAAAATGGAAGAAGCAGTTCACTGAAATTCACTGTGAGTGCATTATAATGCTATTAAGTTTATTTGTCAAGGGAAAATAGCACATATTTTTACACTTACGGAATATTTGGTAAACTGTCATAAAACCACCGTGGAAATCCGGTGAAATTCCCCCTGCTCATGCAGCGGTTTTCACAAAGGATTCCCGGTCAGGGAGTGTCAGCTATGTTTTATGATCGTTTTGTTGCTCTGTGTGTCCAGCGGGGAGAAACCCCCTCCCGAGCCGCTTTGAATGCGGGCATCAGTAAGGCCATTGTGTCCAAATGGAAGCAGAATCCCGCCGCCTTTCCCTCCGGGCCGGTGGCGGAGAAGCTGGCGAACTATTTTGGCATCACCATTCCGGAGCTCATTGACGAGAGCCTGGATATCACCCGGTGTCTGCCCAGCTCCGTCCCCGTTCCGGTAAACCCCAATAGTCCCGCCGCCCAGGGCAAAACCCTGGCCCAGTCAGAGGAGGCGGAGCCTGAGGAAAAAACGGAGGAAAAGCCGGAAACCTTCTATGACCGGCTGGCCCGCATCTCCCGGAGCTATGGCATGAGCCCCTCCCGCGCGGCCCTGGCTGCCGGGGTGAGCAAATCCGCCGTGTCCAAATGGAAGCGGGAACCGGACTCCGTCCCCTCGGGCACGGTGCTGTCCAAGCTTGCCGCCTATTTCGGCATCTCCGCATCGGAGCTGTTGGGAGAGAGTAAACCCGCCTCCCCGGAAGTATCCGAGGAGGACATCAAATTCGCCCTGTTTGGGGGCAGCGAGAATATCACCCAGGAAATGTATGATGAAGTGCGCTCTTTTGCCGCATTTGTAAAGGAAAGGGAGGCAAATAAGCGCGGAAAGGAGTGAAAATGATTCCTCTACCGGAGCTTTATGCCACAGCCACCCAGCAGAATATCCCCATTTATTCCTACCCCATGGCCCGGTGCGGCTCCATGTCGCTGCAGCTGCGGGACGGCAGCTGCGCCATTGGAATGGATGACCGTGTGGCCGACGGCGGTACCCAGGAGCGGGTGCACCTGGGGCATGAGCTGGGCCACTGCCTCACTGGCAGCTTCTATAACATCTACGCCGCTGCGGACCTGCGGCAGCGGCATGAAAACCGGGCGGACAAATGGGCCATCCGGCGGCTGATTCCCGTGTCCGCCCTGGATGATGCCATCGCCGCGGGTCACACCGAGCTGTGGGACTTGGCGGAGTTCTTCGGTGTGACGGAATCCTTTTTAAAGAAAGCCATCTGCCTCTACGTCCACGGCAATACCGCCAGCGAGCTCTATTTTTGAAAAAGAAAACCGGGGAAAGCACTCCTTTTGGGACGCTTTCCCCGGTTTTAAAATAAATTCCACTTTGATGCTTGACAACGAAAAAAATGTATGCTAGAATTTACTAGCTGAATCCGGGAGCAGAGCTGTGCGGGTGTAGTTCAATGGTAGAACACCAGCCTTCCAAGCTGGATACGCGGGTCCGATTCCCGTCACCCGCTCCATAGACTATGCGCCAGTAGCTCAGCTGGATAGAGCAACTGCCTTCTAAGCAGTAGGTCGGGGGTTCGAGTCCCTCCTGGCGTGCCATTCAGCGTTAATTTCATATGGTGGATATGGCCTAGTTGGCTAAGGCGTCAGATTGTGGCTCTGAAGATCGTGGGTTCGAGTCCCATTATCCACCCCAGATAAGTTACCTGATTTGATACAATGTCAAATCAGGTAATTTCATTTATATGGCAAGAAAAAGTTGGAATTATCCCAGAAAATGAGGGTAATTCCAACTTTTCCGCTTTATGGCACCTTGACGATAGAACCGAAATGGCCTTCTGCACGAAAAAAAACGCTCAACTGAGCAATCCTATCGTTCAATTGCAGGGCTATCGTTCAGTCAATCAAAACGACCAAAAGAAGTACATCTTCTTCCCGCAGGCAACGGAGGTGGTGTTTACTGCTCAAACATCAAACCGGTTATACGTCTCGTAACAATCCAGACAGACCTTTTTGCCACCCATGATGCGAATCCAATTGGCCCCGGTCTCCTCGCCGCAGCATTCGCAGGTGTAGGAATCGAACAGCTTTGCCTTGGTGGGGAGCGCAATGGTGGTTTCCTTTACATCGAACATGTCTTTGGGTTCCAGACTCTGGAAATAGTCAAAGGATTCGGCTCTGGTCATGCCTGCGGGTCTGGGCTTCAGCACCAGACGGACGGATTTACCGGTTTTCCGGTTGTAAAAAGAGAAGGCTTGCTTGCCCCGCATGTGGAACAGCAGATTGCCCTTGCCAATGCTGCAGCCCAGAATCACCTGGATGGCATCACAGCCGCAGGCATCATTCTCGGAAACACACACCACCTGCTCGTCCTGGGAGAAGGTCAGCTCCAGCAGCTCGATGGCGTACAAAGCCGCCTTGTAGCCAATGGTCAGACCGCCGCAGACATGGCCGTGAAAGGCGGCACACTTGTTCCATAATTCTTTGTTTTCGTCCATGATTGATGACTCCTTTTCAGATAGTGTGGTGGCAGGATTCCTCCACCAAGATCATTTTCTGCCCTTCCACATTCACAATGCGGGCATCCATCTGGTATACGTTTTTCAGC
>JAXECZ010000097.1:0-15061 GCA_034104845.1 Faecousia sp.
ACCATTTATCCAACCGGTTTTGAAACAATACGCAAGCGGAATGCATAAATGCATTCCCTACGCAAAGTCTGGCGTGTTACCATTGGACGAACCTGAGTGTTTATCGGAACGGGCGGAACGGATAAATCCGTTCCCTACGAAACATCTCTACAAACACCTATTTGACAATAAGCTGAGTGAAACCAATATGCAAAATATGTTTTTCAGGTTGCCTATTGACATTGGGCCGATTTCATATATATTTATATGTGTCAAATTCTGACGAAAAATCGTTCAAAGAATCGGGGGAGGATAATGGCCAAGGAACTCATCAGGCTCCGTGATTTGGTTATGGAGTTCGACGGGGAGCGTATATTAGACGGCATCAATCTTTACATCAACGATCATGAATTCCTCACATTGCTGGGTCCATCCGGCTGCGGGAAGACCACCACACTCCGGATCATCGGCGGGTTTTTGACGCCGACCTCCGGTACGGTGACCTTCGACGGTGAGACAATCAATGATGTTCCGCCCTATAGGCGGCAGATCAACACCGTGTTTCAGCGTTATGCCCTTTTCCCGCACCTGGATGTTTACGACAATATCGCCTTCGGCCTGCGGGTGGCCAAGGTGCCCAAAAGCGAGATCGACGCCAGAGTGAAAGAGATGCTGGAAATCGTCAGCCTGCGGGGCTACGAAAACCGGCATATCGACAGCCTCTCCGGCGGTCAGCAGCAGCGGGTGGCCATCGCCCGGGCCCTGGTGAACCGGCCCAAGGTGCTGCTGCTGGACGAGCCCCTGGGGGCGCTGGATCTGCGGCTCCGCAAGGATATGCAGAATGAGCTTAAGCGCATTCAGCAGGCTCTGGGCATTACCTTTATCTATGTGACCCACGATCAGGAGGAGGCGCTGTCCATGTCCGATACCATCGTGGTGATGGACAAGGGCCGCATCCAGCAGATCGGCAAGCCTGAGGATATCTATAATGAGCCGAAGAACGCCTTTGTGGCGGATTTTATCGGCGAATCCAATATTTTGGACGGCGTGATGCTGTCCGACTACCGGGTGAAGTTCTTCGACCGGGAGTTCCAGTGTGTTGACAAGGGCTTCGCCGCCAACGAGCCCGTGGACGTGGTCATCCGGCCCGAGGACGTGGACATCGTCCCGGTAAAGGAGGGGCACCTGGTCGGCAAGGTCACCGCCATCACCTTTAAGGGCCTGAACTACGATATCATCGTGGAGTTCAAAGGCTTTAAATGGCTGATTCAGTCCACGGATTATCAGGCCGTGGGCTCCACCATCGGCATTCGGTTGAATCCGGAGGATATTCACATCATGCACAAGAGCGAATACTCGGGCATGTTTGGCGACTACAGCTCCTACTCCGCGGAGTACGACGAGCTGACGGAGGATGCCGGGGATGAAAAGGAATAATTCTATTCTGCTCAGCACTCCTTATTTAATATGGATGGTGCTGTTTACCCTGATTCCCCTGGGGGTGGTGGGCTACTATGCCCTGACGGACCCCTCCACCGGCGAATTCTCTCTGGTGAATTTGCGGCAGCTGGGGATGTATATGCCGGTGCTGTGGACCTCCATTGTGTATTCTCTGGTGTCCGCCGTGGTGTGCCTGATTCTGGGCTATCCCGTGGCCTATTACATCGCCCACTGCAGCCAGACGGCCCAGCGGTTTTTGTACATGCTGGTGATGCTGCCCATGTGCATGAGCTTTTTGCTTCGGACTCTGGCCTGGGTGGGACTGCTGAATGACCAGGGCATCATCAACAATCTGCTGGTGGCTTTCTTCGATTGGCTCCGTTCCCTGGGCGGCGTGTTTGCCGGGATCCCGGAGGATTTTGGACGGCTGACCCTGATCCGCACCCCCGGCGCGGTGGTTCTGGGTATGGTTTACAACTACCTGCCCTATATGATCCTGCCCCTTTACACCACCATTTCCAAAATCGACCGCCGGCTGATTGAGGCGGCGGAGGATTTGGGCTGCAACGGCGTGCAGACCTTCCGGCGGGTGATCCTCCCATTGTCCATGCCTGGGATCCTCTCCGGCATGACCATGGTGTTTGTTCCGGCAGTGTCCACCTTCTACATTTCTCAGAAGATGGGCTCTTCCAGCACCGTGCTCATTGGCGACGTGATCGAGCGGCAGTTCAAGCAGGGCAACAACCCCAACCTGGGCGCGGCGCTTTCCATCGTGCTGATGCTTCTGGTGTTTGTGTGCACCGGCATCATGAACCGCTTCGGCGGGGATGAAGAGGGGAGCGTGGTGGTATGAAACGGACCAATCGGTTCATCACCATTCTGATTTACATCTTCCTCTATATTCCCATGGCGGTGCTGGTGGTGGCTTCTTTCAACACCGGCAAGAACATCACCCATTTCGATGGCTTCACTTTGCAGCAGTATGTGAAGCTCTTCAAGGACGACGGCCTTTTGGAGCTGCTGCGGAATTCGCTGATCGTGTCCGTGCTGGCCAGCCTCCTGGCCACGGCCTTCGGCACCGTGGCGGCCATCGGCATCAACGGGCTGAACCCCAAGCTGCGAAAGGTGGCCATGAACCTGACCAACATCCCCATGACCAACCCGGACATCGTCACCGGTGTGTCGCTGTCGCTGCTGTTTGTGTTCGTGGGGAGTAAGCTCCTGGGCCAGAAAAACAGCCTGACCTTTTGGACGCTGCTGATTGCCCACGTCACCTTTAACCTGCCCTATGTCATCCTGAATGTGATGCCCAAGCTGAAGCAGATGGACGAGAGCCTGACGGATGCGGCGCTGGATTTGGGCTGCACCCATTTGCAGGCCTTCTTCAAGGTGACCATCCACGAGATCATGCCCGGCATCCTCTCCGGCGCCATCATGGCCTTTACCATGAGCCTGGATGATTTCGTCATCAGCTATTTTGTCACCGGTCTGGACTTTGTCACACTGCCGGTGGAAATCTATTCCTACACCAAAAAGCCAATCCAGCCAAAGATTTATGCCATGTTCACGCTGCTGTTCCTGCTGATTTTTGTGCTGATGGTCATATCCAATGTGATTCAGCTCATGGGCGACAAGAAGCGTCAGGCCGCCCGGGGCAAGTGAAAGGAGAACCCTATATGAAAAAAATCATTTCCGTTACCCTGGCCATCTGCCTGGTGCTGGGCTGCTGTGTTGGATTTGCCTCTGCTGAAAAGGTGACCCTGTACGTCTACAACTGGGGCCAGTACATCGCCGAGGGAGACGACGACTCCATCGATGTGATCGAAGCCTTTGAAGAGGCCTATCCCAACATCAAGGTGAAGTACTCCACCTACGATTCCAACGAGAGCATGTACGCCAAGCTCTCCAACGGCG
The DNA here is from genome assembly GCA_034104845.1 of Faecousia sp. GTDB lineage: Bacteria > Bacillota > Clostridia > Oscillospirales > Oscillospiraceae > Faecousia. The sequence continues at coordinate 3,334 of JAXECZ010000097.1, forward strand.
GCATCACCGTGGACGTGATCATTCCCTCCGACTATATGATCGGACGGATGCGTCAGGAAAACATGCTGCTGGAGCTGAACTACGACAACATCCCCAACGCCCAGTATATTGACCAGTCTTTCCGCAACACCTCCTACGACCCGGAGAACAAGTACTCCGTCCCCTACACCTGGGGAACCGTGGGCATCATCTACAACACCAAGTATGTGGATGAGGCGGATGTCACCGGCTGGGAGCTGCTGTGGAACGAGAAGTACGCCGGAAAGATCCTCATGTTTGATAACTCCCGGGATGCTTTCGGCATTGCCCAGTACCTGCTGGGTTACGACATTAACACCACCGACGAAACAGAGCTCCAGGCCTGCGCCGATAAGCTTTCCGAGCAAAAGGGTGTGGTGCAGCAGTATGTGATGGACCAGATTTTTGACGCCATGGAAAATGAGGAGGCCTGGATCGCCCCCTACTATGCCGGTGACTACCTGACCATGGTGGAGGAAAATCCGGATCTGGCTTTCTACCGTCCCGATCACCAGGGCTTCAATGTGTTCATCGATGCCATGTGCATCCCCAGCTGCTGCCAGGAGAAGGAGGCTGCGGAGCTGTTCATCAATTTCCTGTGCGACCCGGAAATCTCCGCTGCCAACATGGACTTCATCGGCTATTCCGTTCCTGCCTCCGAATCCAAGCAGTATATGGACGAGGAAATCGTGAGCGATCCCGTGGCCTACCCGGATGCCGAGGAGCTGCGGAACGCCACCAGCTTCGACTACCTGCCAGAGGAAACCTCCCGCTATATGGAGAGCCTGTTCATGTCCGTCCGCAACGGCTGATTTTCAAAAAGCATTCCCCGGAACCAGGTCGGTTCCGGGGAATTTTTGTCAGATCATTTCCTCCGGGTGGAATACCCTGTCAAATTCTTCCTCGCTGAGAAAGCCCAGCTGCACGCAGGCTTCCTTCAGAGAAATATTCTCCTTGTAGGCTTTTTTCGCGGTTTTGGCGGCGTTTTCGTAGCCGATGTGGGGATTCAGAGCGGTGACCAGCATGAGGGAATTGTGGAGGTTATGGTGCATTTTTTCCCGGTTGGCTTTGATGCCCACGGCGCAGCGGTGGTTGAAGGACACAATGGCATCCGCCAGCAGCCGGGCGGATTGGAGGAAATTGTAGGCCATCACCGGCATGAAGACATTCAATTCAAAATTGCCCTGGCTTGCCGCGATGGCGATGGTGGCATCGTTGCCCATCACCTGCACCGCAACCATGGTCACCGCCTCGCATTGGGTGGGATTCACCTTGCCGGGCATGATGGAGGAGCCGGGCTCATTTTCCGGAATGAAGATTTCTCCTAAGCCATCTCTCGGCCCGGAGGCCAGCCAGCGCACATCGTTGGCGATTTTCATCATGTCGCAGGCCAGGGCTTTCATGGCGCCGTGGGCGAATACCAGCTCGTCCTTGCTGGTGAGGGCGTGGAATTTGTTTTTCGCGGTGACAAAGCGCAGTCCGGTGAGCTCCGTCACCTTTTCCGCCACCAGGGTATCAAATCCCTTGGGGGCATTCAGACCGGTGCCCACGGCGGTGCCGCCGAGCGCCAGCTCCCGCAAGGGCTCCAGGGAGAGACGAATCAGCTCCATGTCCCGCTCCAAACTTGAGCGCCAGCCGGAAATCTCCTGGGAAAAGGAGATGGGAACCGCGTCCTGCAAATGGGTTCTTCCGGATTTCACAATGCCCTGATTTTCTTCCTCCAACCGCCGGAGGGTGCCAATCAAAACCTGGACAGCGGGCAGCAGCCTTTTCTCCAGGGCTTCCACGGCGGCAATGTGCATGGCGGTGGGGAAGGTGTCGTTGGAGGATTGGCTCATGTTGATGTCGTCGTTGGGGTGGAGCAGCTTTTTTCCCGCCAGCTCGTTGCCCCGGGCGGCGATGACCTCGTTCACATTCATGTTGGACTGGGTGCCGGAGCCGGTCTGCCACACCACCAGGGGAAAGTGACCGTAGAGCTTGCCCTCCGTCACCTCCTGGGCGGCGGTTTCTATGACGGAAAGCTTTTCCTGGGTCATTTTCTCCGGCTTCAGCAGGTGATTCGCCCGGGCGGCGGCCAGCTTCAAGGCACCGAAGGAGCGGATGATCTCCTGGGGCATGGTTTCCAGGTCAACGCCGATGGGGAAGTTTTCACGGCTCCGCTGGGTCTGGGCTCCCCAGTATTTGTCCGCAGGGACTTTCATTTCTCCCATGGAGTCGTGTTCAATGCGATATTCCATTGTGATTCTCCTTATATTCAAATATGTATTTTGGAATGAAAGAATAATTGAAATTTGGCGTCATCATTATACCGAATTTTACTATAGGTTGTCAATGCAAGATAACCACTTTACATTTCCTCAGGGAAATTGTATAATCACAAAAAACAGCCGGAGCCTGTTCCGGCGGCAAAAGGGGGATTTGGGATGAAAACCAGTATTTGCGACAATTGGGAATTCACTATGCGATGGAGCGAGGAATTCTTGAATGGTCAGGTGGATGGAGATCCGGTGGAGCTGCCCCACAATCCGGTGGAGCTGCCGCTGCACTATGCGAACCATGAGGACTATCAGCTGCTCTGCGGCTACCGGAGAACGCTCACGCTGCCGGAGGATATTTCCGGCAAGCGATACTTTCTCCAATTTGACGGAGCCGCCCACATTGCCACGGTGTTCGTCAATGGCATGGCGGCAGGGGAGCACCGCTGCGGCTACACCGGCTTCCGTCTGGAAGTCACCGGCCTGGTGAAGCCCGGTGAGAATACCGTTGCCGTCCGGCTGGATACCACGGAGAACAAGGAGGTTCCTCCCTTTGGTTTCGTCATCGACTACCTGACCTACGGCGGACTGTACCGGGAGGCCTGGCTCATTGAGAAAAACAGCGGCTATATTAAGGATGTGTTCGTCACCACTCCCACGGTGGATCGGGCGGAAATCCAGGTGGAGACCGAGGACTTCTCCGGCGACATCGACATTTCCATTTTCAGCCAGTCCGGGGAGGCCCTTTGGAATACCTGCAGCCGGAAGAATCAGGCGGAAGCCCAGCGGCTGAACGTGCGTCCCTGGCGGCCTGAGGATCCCAACCGGTACATCTGCCGGGTGCGGCTGCTGGACGGCAGCGGCATCGTGGACGAGGAAACGGTCGTTTTCGGCTTCCGCACTGCGGAGTTCAGCAGCGACGGCTTCTACCTCAACGGGGAGAAATACTTCCTCCGGGGCCTGAACCGGCACCAGAGCTTCCCCTACATCGGCTACGCGGCCACGGAATCCCTGCAGCGGGAGGACGCCCGAATCTTAAAGGAGGAGCTCCACTGCACCGCTGTCCGCACCAGCCACTATCCCCAAAGCCAGTATTTTATCGATGAATGCGACCGGCTGGGCCTTTTGGTCTTCACCGAGATTCCCGGCTGGCAGCACATCGGCGACCAGCACTGGAAGGAGCAGGCCCTGCAGAACGTGGAGGAAATGGTTCTGCAGTACCGCAACCATCCCAGCGTGATTCTCTGGGGCGTCCGCATCAACGAGAGCGTGGACGACGACGCCTTCTACCGGCAGACCAATAAGCTGGCCCACAAGCTGGATCCCAGCCGGGCAACCTCCGGGGTGCGGTACCTGGAAAAGAGCAAGCTTTTGGAGGATGTGTACGCCTTCAACGATTTCTCCCACACCGGGAATAACCCCGGCTGCAAGGAGAAAAAGAAAATCACCACCAATGCCCAGAAGGCCTTTTTGATTTCGGAGCACAACGGGCATATGTTCCCCACCAAATCCTTTGACCCCTGGTCTAAGCGGCAGGAGCAGGCCATGCGGCATATGCACGTTCTAAACGCTGCCTACGAAAGCGGCGAGCACGCGGGCTGCTTCGGCTGGTGCATGTTCGACTATCCCACCCATAAGGATTTCGGCTCCGGGGATCGGGTGTGCTACCACGGGGTGATGGACGCCTTCCGCAATCCCAAAACCGCCGCCTATGCCTACGCCAGCCAGGGGGAGGGGCAGACCGTTTTGGAGGTGGCCTCTCCCATGGACATCGGCGACTATCCCGGCGGCGAGATCGGCAATGTGGCGGTGTTCTCCAATGCCGACGAGGTTTCCCTGTATAAAAACGACTGCTTCGTCACCAAGCTCAGCCGCAGCCCGGAAAGCGCCCTGCCCCATGCGCCTTTTGTCGTGGACGATACCATCGGTGTGCTGCTGGAAAGCCAGGAGGGCTTCGACCACCGTAAGGCGGAGCTGGTGCGCGCCTGTCTCAATGCCGCTGCAAAATACGGGCTGAACCATCTGCCCCTGTCCATCCGGATGAAATTTGCCTGGTGTATGCTCCGCTACCGGCTGCGCTATGAGGACGCGGCGGCGCTCTATGGAAAATACGTTGGCAACTGGGGAGGGGAGTCAACGAAATGGCGCTTCGAGGCCATGGTGCACGGAAAGTGCGTCAAGTCCGTCACCCGGTCCGCCTCCTGCAAGATCCATTTTGAGGTGCGGCCCAGCAGTCAACGGCTGACCATGGGGGACACCTATGACATGGCGGCGGTGCGGATCCGCATTCTGGACGAATGGGACTGCGTGGCCTCCTATGCCCAGCTTCCCGTCAGCTTTGTGGCGGATGGAAATGTGGCCCTGCTGGGGCCGGAAACCGCCACTGCCGAGGGCGGCATGTGCGGCACCTATGTCCGCACCACCGGCAGAACGGGCCCCGGCATCCTGGTGGTTTCTGCGCCAGGGCTGGAAAGCGTCACCGTGGAGTTCGCCGTAGCCTCCAAGCACATTCCCGCCCTCCCGGAGACAACATAAAAGGGAGTCCCAAACAGGCAAATTGGAATTTGTAGAAGATATGAAATGTTAGTATAGCGGAACGACCATCATCTTTGGAATACGGGAACGGCTGGACTGCCTCTACTGGGCGGAATATGCCAATCAGCGCTTCGGCTCCCAAACGCCGATATTCCTGTGCGGCGTGTCCATGGGAGAATTATCGTTCCGAAATCTGAAAAGAGATATTGCTCTTGCAAAACGCCGGTGTTATGATACAATAAGATCAGAGTTCTCAGTGCATTGACTGAGGGTTCAAACAAGATGAAAAGGAGCGATGTACAAATGAAACGGATTCTCGGCTTGATTCTGGCAATGGCGATGCTGCTGTCCCTGACGGGTGTTGTCTGCGCGGAATCGGAACAGCCCGCCCTCCAAAAGGATGTGGTGGTTCTCTTTACCAGCGACGTGCACTGCGGCATTGACCAGGGGTTCGGCTATGCCGGACTTTCTGCCATCCGTCAGAGTATGGAAGAGGCTGGCAACTATGTGGTTCTGGTGGACAACGGCGATTCCATCCAGGGAGAGCCCATCGGCACCATGACCACCGGCGAGGCGCTCATTGACCTGATGAACACCGTGGGCTACGACCTGGCCATCCCCGGCAACCATGAGTTTGACTACGGTATGGATCGGTTCCTGGAGCTGACGGAAAAAGCCAGCTTCCCCTACATCAGCGCCAACTTCAATAAGGACGGCGAGCTGGTGTTTGCCCCCTATCTCATGAAAGAATTCGATGGTGTGAAGATCGCCTTTGTGGGTGTCACCACTCCCAAGACCATCACCTCCTCCACGCCCAAGTATTTCCAGGACGAAAACGGCAACTTCATCTATGGCTTCATGCAGGATGAGACCGGCGAAAAGCTCTATACTGCCGTTCAGAGCGCTGTGGATGCAGCCAGGGAAGAGGGGGCAAGTTATGTGGTTGCCCTGGGTCACTTGGGCAATGAGGAAGCCTGTGCCCCCTGGACCTATGCGGATGTGATTGCCAATACCACGGGTATCGACGCTCTGTTGGACGGACACAGCCACGACACTGACCAGGTTGAAATGCAAAACAAGGACGGCGAGACGGTTCTCCGCTCCGGCTGCGGCACCAAGCTGGCCGGTGTTGGGTGCCTCCGCATCGGCAAGGACGGCAAGCTGTCCACTGAGCTGATCAGCTGGAACAACAAGACTGCCGCTCCCCAGCTGCTGGGCATCCGCAATGATGTCTACACCGCTGTGGAAACTGCCCAGGCCGCACTGAGCGAGAAGCTCTCCGAGGTGGTTGCAAAGACAGACGTAGCGCTGACCATCAATGACCCCGTTGCCACCAACGACGATGGCTCTCCCATCCGCATTGTGCGTCGTGCGGAGACTAACCTGGGTGATCTGTGCGCCGATGGCTACCGTATCCTCTCCGGCGCGGACATCGCTTTCGTCAACGGCGGCGGTATCCGTACCTCCATCAAGGAAGGCGACATCACACTCAACGACATTCTCAAGGTTCATCCCTTCGGCAATGCCATGTGCGTCATCGAAGTCACCGGCCAGCAGATTCTGGATGCGCTGGAGTGGGGCGCCCGGGCAGTGCCCAGTGAAAACGGCGGCTTCCTCCAGGTTTCCGGTCTGACCTATGAGATTCATACTTACATCGAATCCACTGCCAAGGCGGACGAGAACACCATGTTCGCCGGTGTGGAGGGAGAGTATCGGGTCAAGAATGTGATGGTTGGCGGGGAGCCTCTGGATCTGGAGAAGACCTATACCCTGGCTTCCCACAACTATATGCTCAAGAACAGCGGCGACGGCTTCTCCATGTTCGGCGGCTGCAAGCTGCTCCAGGATGAAGTGATGCTGGATAACCAGGTGCTCATCAACTACATCACCGGCGTTCTGGACGGCGTGGTTGGCGAGGAGTACGCCAATCCCTACGGCGAAGGCAGAATCGTAGCCGTGGAGGAAAAGCCTGCTGCATAACGTTTTTGCGGAATATCTGACCAATTCCATTTCTTCCTCTGAAAAAACGAAAAAATATGAAAAAACACTTGATTTTCCAAAGGCCGTATGCTAAAATGAATCGGTCTCAAATCAAGGTGCGTCCTCTGCCACGGAGTTGTGGGTATGAACGCCTAATATTTAAGGAGGACAAAGAAATGGATCTTGTTAAGGCTCTCAACAGCCAGTACATGAAGGAAGAGCTGCCCGAAGTTCGGGTGGGCGACACCGTTCGTGTACACGTTCGCATCAAGGAAGGCTCCCGTGAGCGTATCCAGGTTTTCGAGGGTACCGTCATTGCCCGTAAGCACGGCGGCATCGGCGAGACCATCACCGTCCGCCGTATTTCCTACGGTGTCGGCTGCGAGAAGGTCTTCCCCCTGCATTCTCCCAATGTGGCCATGATCGAAACCGTCCGCAAGGGCAAGGTTCGTCGCGCCAAGCTGTACTATCTGCGTGGCCGCTTCGGCAAGGCTGCCAAGATCAAGGAGAACGTTTAATTCCAAACCGTATAAAAAGAGAGGGCTGGTCCCTCTCTTTTTATATTGAAAATTTTCTTCCGAATTGTGGAAATATGTGAAAGAATATGATACAATCAAAAAAGTATCTTTTGAGATCAGAAAGGACATTTTTGATATGTTTGCAAGAAAGAACGGCACCGAGGCCGCAGCCTCTGAAAAAAAGAAAGAAGCACCCAAGTACACCTGGCAGCAGAATGTTACGCTGTATCTGCACGACATTGTTTATATGCTTGTGGTGGTGATGCTCCTGCTGATGCTGTTTTTCCGCATCATTGTGGTGGACGGCCCATCCATGGAAAATACCCTGCTCAATGGGGACTATATGCTTCTGGTGAGCAATCTGTTCTACAAAAATCCCCAGTACGGCGATGTGGTGGTCATCAGCAAGCAGGCCTATGACAACGGAAAGCCCATCGTCAAGCGGATCATCGCCACTGAGGGGCAGGAAGTGGATATCGATTTCGACGCCGGTGTGGTGTATGTGGATGGGGTGGCCCTGGAGGAGCCCTATACCAAAACCCTCACCACCCTGAAGGAGGGGAATACCTTTCCTCAGACCGTGGAGCCTGGGTGCGTGTTTGTCATGGGTGACAACCGGAATAATTCCAAGGACAGCCGCTCCCTGCAGATCGGTCAGGTGGATAAGCGGGAGCTGCTGGGCAAGGTGTTTTTCATCCTATTCCCCGGCACTGGGATGAATAACAGTCAGGAAAGAGACTTCCATCGAATTGGAGCGGTGAAATGACGGAGAATATGAACATTCAATGGTATCCCGGCCACATGACCAAAACCCGACGGCAGATCGAGGCAGATCTGAAGCAGGTGGATGCGGTGTGTGAGATCGTGGATGCCAGGATCCCCATTTCCAGCCGCAATCCGGATATCGACTCCATCTGCGGCCAGAAGCCCAGAATCATTGTGCTGAACCGGATGGATTTGGCGGATCCCGCAGCCACGAAAAGGTGGCGGGAGTATTTCCACGGCAGGGGAATGGTGGTTCTGGCCACCGACTGCAAGAGCCGTCAGGGAATCACGGAGTTCACGCCCGCTGCCCGAATGGCCTGCGCCGAAAAGCTGGAGCGGGACGCTGCCCGGGGGATGAACCGGCCCCTGCGGGTGATGGTGGTGGGGATTCCCAATGTGGGAAAATCCACCCTGATCAACCAAATATCCGGCCGTAAGGGTGCAAAGGCGGAAAACCGTCCCGGCGTCACCCGGGGCAAGCAGTGGGTCACGGTGGATTCCGGTCTGCTGCTGTTGGATACGCCGGGAATTCTCTGGCCCAAATTTGAGGACCCCCAGGTGGGGATGATGCTGGCTTTCACCGGCGCGGTGAAGGAGGGTGTGATCGACCTGGAGGAGCTTTCCTGCCGCCTGATGGAGCTGCTGCTGAAATACTATCCCCAGGTGCTGCTGGAGCGGTACAAGGTGGAGGCGGAGTCCGGTACCCCCGGCTATGCCCTGCTGGAAATGGCGGGAAGAAAACGGGGCTTCCTCCTCCGGGGCGGAGAAGTCCACACGGAGCGGATGGCCAAGGTGCTGATGGATGAATTCCGCAGCGGCAAATTGGGAAAATTCACCCTGGAAATGCCGGAGGATGTGCAGTGATGGAAGCGCGTATGTGGGAAATTGAAGACGAAAATGCTTCCCAGGGCTTTGATATGATCTGCGGCGTGGACGAAGCCGGCCGAGGCCCTCTGGCTGGGCCTGTGTATGCGGCGGCGGTCATCCTGCCGAAGCACCTGCATATCCCGGGACTGAACGACAGTAAAAAGCTCTCCGACAAGCGCCGCCGGGAGCTGTATCCCGTCATCTGTGACCAGGCCCTTGCCTATGGCATCGGCTTTGCCACAGAGCAGGAAATTGACGAAATCAATATTTTGCAGGCTACCTTTCTGGCTATGGAGCGGGCAATGGCGCAGCTGAAAATCCGGCCGGATCTGGCCCTGATCGATGGCAACCGGCAGAAGGATTTTGGCCTGCCGGTGAAAACCATTGTAAAAGGGGATAGCCGCAGCGCCAATATAGCGGCTGCCTCTGTCCTGGCAAAGGTGAGCCGGGATGACTGGATGATTTCCATGGCGGAGAAGTATCCGGAATATGGCTTTGAAATCCACAAGGGCTACGGTACCCGGGCACATTATCAGGCGTTGGAGGCCTACGGGCCCAGCCCCATCCACCGGATGTCCTTTCTGAAAAAGTTTTATGGGGAGAAATAACCTGCTGGGCGCCTGGGGGGAGGCCCTTGCGGCGGATTATCTGCGAAAGAAGCGTTATTCCATTCTGGAAAGCAATTTCCGCAACCGAATGGGGGAAATAGACCTCATTGCGGCGAATCGGCGCTATCTGGTTTTTGTGGAGGTCAAGCTGCGTAAAAACGCCGATTTTGCCATGGCCCGGGAATTTGTGGATTCCGGAAAGCAGCGTCGGATTCGCACTGTCGCCAGCTGCTATCTGGCCAGCCATCCCACCAGTCTGCAGCCCCGGTTTGACGTTATCGAGATATACGCGCCGGAGGGATTGGAAACCCGCCGCCCCGTCATCAATCATTTGGAGGATGCGTTTCAATGAACATACCCGTATTTGACCTGCATTGCGACACGGCTCTGACCTTGCTGGGGGAAACCCGCAACGAGGCGGGGAGCCTGAAAAAGAACGAGCTGCATATCGATTTGGAGCGGGCGGCCAAGCTGGAGGCCTACTGCCAGTGCTTTGCCTGCTTTACCACCCCCATGATGCAGGAATGGAACAAGCTTTCTCCCATCGTGATTTTTGAGCGGGAGCTGGCCACCATCCAGCGGGAGGTGGATAAAAACAAGGGGCTGATCGCCATGGCCTACAGCATGGCGGAGGTGGAGGCCAACCGGGAAAAGGGGAAAATGTCCGCTCTGCTGACCATCGAGGGCCCTGCGGGGTTTGACTTTGACCCGGAGCTGCTGGAAAACCTTTATCAAATCGGCTTCCGGGCCTCCACCCTGGGCTGGAACGAGCAGAATGTACTTACCGGCTCCAATGTCACCGGCGGCGGCTTGACGGACAGGGGCAGGGAATACCTGAAAGAGGCCCAGCGACTGGGTATGCTGGTGGACGTGAGCCACATCAGCGATGAGGCGTTCTGGGACATTATGGACTGCACCCAGGCCCCGGTCATTGCCTCCCATTCCAACAGCCGGGCTCTCTGCGGCCACAGCCGGAATCTGACCGATGATATGTTCCGCGCCATCTGCCGCACCGGCGGCGTGGCAGGCATCAATCAGTTCGGAGAATTCCTGGGGGAAGCGCCCACGCTGGATACCGTCTGCGACCATATTTTCCATTTTTTGGATTTGGACCCCACCGGAAAGCACATTGCCCTGGGGGGCGATCTGGATGGCTGCGAGAAGCTCTCCCAGGGCTTTGAGGGCGTTCAGAGCTATCCGATCCTGGCAGATCGGTTGGTGGAACGGGGACTGGATGAGAGCATGGTTCGGGATATTTTCTGGAACAACGCGCGGAATGTGTTTCGCAGCGTGGAAAGGTAATTTGGAAAAGGAGGTGTCCCATGGCGCTTTACGCCATCGGCGACTTGCATTTGTGCCTTGGCGCACCGAAACCCATGGATGTGTTCGGCGGGGCCTGGGTGGGCTATATGGAGAAGCTCCGGCAGGGGATGGGCGTCATCACGCCGGAGGACACCACGGTCCTCATGGGGGATTTGAGCTGGGCCCTGGACTTGGAGTCGGCAAAAGCGGATTTTGCCTGGATCCATTCCATTCCCGGAAGAAAGATCATTCTCAAGGGGAACCATGATTACTGGTGGTCCACCGCAGCCAAATTTCAGAAATTCTGCCAGGATAATCAGTTCACCGATATGCATATTCTGAATAACAACTGCTTCCAATACAATGGCTATGCCATCTGCGGCACAAGGGGCTGGTATTACGAGGAAAAGCGGGGCACCCCCCACGACGAAAAAATTTTTAAGCGGGAGCTGATTCGCCTGGAAGCCTCTTTGAAGGCAGCGGGGGAGCTGCCCAAGCTGGTGTTTCTCCACTATCCCCCAAGAAACAAAGCCTATGAGTGCCCGGAGATTTTGGAGCTGCTTCAGCGCTATGAGGTTCGGCGCTGCTTTTATGGCCATCTGCACGGGCCCAGCCATAAGCTTGCCCTGGAGGGAGTCTGGGATGGGGTGGAATATGCCCTGCTGGCAGCAGATTTCATAAATTTTATGCCCCAAAAGATTCTTCCTTAGAAATATTGTGAAATATCAGAAAACTTTTTAGAAATGTGTGGACAACCCACATTTTATTTGATAGAATATATCGGCTGAATCAAAAAGATAGAGAAAGGCGCTGCTTTGCAGTCCAATTTAGGAGGAATAACGCAAATGAAAATCAATAGCGTAGAAAGAAACGGCAACAA
>JAXECZ010000119.1:0-6398 GCA_034104845.1 Faecousia sp.
TGCCACCGGAAAGCAGGCCTATTTCTGCGGCAAGCCCAATCCGCTGATGATGCGCTCCGGGCTGAATCTGCTGGGCTGCCACAGCGCCGAAGCGGTGATGATCGGCGACCGGATGGACACGGACATCATCTCCGGCATGGAAAGCGGAATGGCCACCATTCTGGTGCTCTCCGGCGTCTCGACCAGGGATACGGTGAAAACCTATGCCTATCAGCCAACAGTCATTCTGGACGGCGTGGGAGATATCCCCCGTCTGGCGGAGCAAGCCTGCTGAAATCAGCGGGCTTTTTCGTTTTACATTTTCTTTACAAAACTGGGATAGCGGATTTTACATTGTAAGCTTATTATTAAGTCAGATACAAATAACAATGGAAAGGAAACATTTTCTATGGATTTGTTCCAATTTCTGAATTTACTTGGGGGGCTGAGCCTGTTCCTCTTCGGCATGAATGTGATGGGGCAGGCCCTGGAGCGCCGGGCGGGCAGCCGTCTGCGTTCTCTGCTGGGAAAGATGACCACCAACCCTGTGGCGGGATTGCTCACCGGCCTGGCGGTGACGGCGGTGATTCAAAGCTCCTCCGCCACCACGGTGATGGTGGTGGGCTTTGTTAACTCCGGGCTTATGACCCTGCGCCAGGCCATCAATATGATCATGGGCGCCAACATCGGCACAACGGTCACCGCCTGGATCCTCAGCCTTGCGGGAATTTCCAGCAGCAACATCTTTGTCCGGTTGCTCAAGCCCGCTTCCTTTACCCCCGTTGTGGCTTTTGTGGGCATGATTTATTATATGTTCTGCAAAGGCGATAAGAAAAAGGACACCGGCCTGATCCTTTTGGGCTTTGCCACGCTGATGTTCGGCATGGAGTCCATGTCCGGGGCTGTGTCGGGGCTGCGGGAGGTGCAGGGCTTCCGGGAGCTGTTCATCATGTTCCAGAATCCGGTGCTGGGCGTGCTGGCCGGAGCGGTGCTCACCGCCATCATCCAGTCCAGCTCCGCCTCCGTGGGTATTTTGCAGGCCCTGGCCGTCACCGGGCAGGTGAGCTACGGTGCAGCCATTCCCATCATCATGGGCCAGAACATCGGCACCTGTGTCACCGCCATGCTCTCCGCTGTGGGCGCCAATAAAAATGCCAAGCGGGCCGCCCTGGTTCACCTGAGCTTCAATGTCATTGGCACGGCGGTGTGGCTGACGGTGTTCTGCCTGGTGAAATGGCTGCTTTCTCCGGCGATCCTGAATGAAAGCGCCAGCCTGCTGGGCATCGCCGTGGCCCACTCTGTATTCAATGTGCTGTGTACGGTTTTGATGCTGCCCCTCTCCAATGTGCTGGAGAAGCTGGTGTGCCATCTGGTGCCTGAGGGAAAGAAGCCGGAGACGGTGATGGAGCTGGATGAGCGTCTGCTGGCCACCCCGCCGGTGGCTCTGGCCCGGTGCCGGAAGGTGGCCGCCGATATGGCCAACTGCGCCGTTGCCTCCATGAAGCAGGGCATCGCCGCCCTCACCGACTACTCCCCGGCTCTGGCGGAGCGGGTGCGGAAGGCGGAGAACCAGACGGATCACTTTGAGGATATTCTGGGTACCTACCTGGTGAAGCTCAGCACCCGCAGGATCAGCGCCTCCGACAGCAACGAGGCGGCAAAGCTTTTGAAAATCATCGGGGATTTTGAACGGATTGCCGACCATGCGGTGAACCTTGTCCAGTCCGCCGAGGAGCTGGGCAACAAGGAAATGGCCCTGTCCCAGGAGGCCAGCCGGGAACTGGGCGTCCTCACCGGGGCGGTGAGCGAGATCCTGGATCTGTCCCTGGAGGCATTTTTGAAAAATGATATGGGCCCTGCCGGTATGGTGGAGCCTCTGGAGCAGGTGATCGACGAGCTGAAGGAGCAGCTCCGCACTGCCCATATCCTCCGGCTCCAGCAGGAAAAGTGCAGCATTGAGGCGGGCTTCATCTGGTCCGACCTACTGACGGATCTGGAGCGGGTGTCCGACCACTGCTCCAACATTGCCGGATGCGTGCTGGATATGCAGGAGGGGAATCTGAATCTCCACGAGTCTCTGCGGGCCATGAAGGAGGATCAGGAAAAATTTGCCGACCGGTATCTGCTCTTCCGGAAGAAATACACCATGGAGCCCTAGGCGTAATGCTCCTGCGTTCCGGCTAAACACCAATTTTACCTGGATTTACAGGAACTTTACCTTCCCACGATAGTTGACTTTACATGGGTTTGGTAAGCTATGGGTGTAGCAAAGAGATGGAAAACATCCACCGGAACGCTGCGAAATTACGGAAAAATAAGGAGATAGTTATCATGAAGAAATTGATCGCACTTGCTCTGTCCGCTATGATGGCTGTGAGCGCCATGAGCATGGTTGCTTCCGCCGATAAGCTGGAGGGCACCGTGGCCACCAACGGCTCCACCTCCATGGAAAAGGTGATCGGAATTCTTTCCGAGCAGTTTATGGAAGACAACGACGGCGTGACCATCACCTATGACGCCACCGGCTCCGGCACCGGCATCGAGGCCACTGCCAATGGCACCTGCGACATCGGCCTGGCTTCCCGGAACCTGAAGGACGCCGAGGTGGAAAAGGGCCTGGTCGCTACCACCGTTGCCCTGGACGGCATTGCTATCATTGTCAACGAGAATTGCCCTGTGGATGATCTGACGGTTGAGCAGATCGCTTCCATCTTCACCGGTGAAGTCACCGACTGGTCCGAGTTCGGCGGCAAGGGCACCATTGCCTGCATCGGCCGTGAGGCTGGCTCCGGCACCCGTGACGGCTTCGAGTCCATCACCAAAACCGCTGACAAGTGTGTCCTGGCCCAGGAGCTGACCTCCACCGGCGCTGTGATTGCCGCTGTGAAGAGCAGTGAGAACGCCATCGGCTATGCTTCCTACGCCGCTGTGGAAGGCCAGGAAGGCATCAAGGTGCTCACCGTTGAGGGTGTGGAATGCACTGCGGAGAACATCGTGGACGGCAGCTATGTGATTCAGCGTCCCTTTAACCTGGTTACGCTGGAGGATGGCGAGCTGAGCGAGGCTGCCAAGGCTTTCTTCGACTACATGCTTTCTGAGGATGCCGCTGAGCTGATCACCCAGGCTGGTGCTGTTCCTCCTGCCCAGGCTGAGGCTGACGAAGCCGCAGAGCAGAAATAATCATGAAGCACAAATCGGCCAAACAGGCCGCACTGGAGAACAGCATGAACATGCTGTTCTTCCTTTGCGGTATTATCACAGTAGGTTTTGTGCTGTGTATTTGTATCTATTTGATTCTCTCCGGTGTACCTGCCATTGGAAAGATCGGCTTTGCTGACTTTTTCCTGGGCAAGGTGTGGAAGCCCACTGCCACCACTGTGGAGCCCTCCTATGGCATTCTTCCGTTTCTGCTTACCAGCGTCTGCGGCACTGCCGGGGCAGTGGCCCTGGGCATTCCCATCGGACTGCTGACGGCGGTATTCCTTGCCAAGGTCGCTCCGCCCAAGCTGGCTGGAATGATTCGCACGGCTGTGCAGCTTCTGGCGGGCATTCCCTCGGTGGTCTATGGCCTGGTGGGCATGATCGTCCTGGTGCCTGGGATTCAGAGACTGTTCGATCTGCCCTCCGGAGCGACCCTGTTTGCGGCCATTATCGTGCTGGCGATCATGATCCTGCCCTCCATCATCAATGTGTCGGAAACCGCCCTGCGGGCCGTGCCAAAGGAATATGAGGACGCTTCCCTTGCTCTGGGGGCCACGGAGCTGGAGACCTATTTCCGGGTCAGTATCCCCGCTGCGAAAAGCGGCATCGCCACTGCCATTGTGCTGGGCGTTGGCCGGGCCATCGGCGAGGCCATGGCGATCATTATGGTCTCCGGCAATGTGCCCAATATGCCCAAGCTCTTTGGCTCCGTCCGGTTTATGACCACCGCCATCGCCTCGGAAATGTCCTACGCGCCGGTGGGCTCGCTGCAGCGGGAGGCGCTGTTCTCCATTGGACTGGTGCTGTTCCTGTTCATCATGCTCATCAATGTGCTGCTGAATGTGTTTATCAAAAAGGAGCGGTGACCATGGGCTTTGAGAAAAAGAGAAAAATCTGGAATACCGGTGTGAGAGCTGCCCTGTACATCGCCTCCGGCCTGACGGTGGCGCTGCTGGTTTTCCTGATTGGCTACATCTTCTGGCGGGGCATTCCCTATCTGACCTGGGAGCTGCTCTCCAGCCAGACCAGCTATATCCGAAATACCATCGGCATCCTGCCCAACATTTTGAACACGGTTTATATCATTCTGGTGGCCATGGCCATCGTCCTGCCCCTGGGAGTGGGCGCGGCCATCTACCTGACGGAGTATGCCGAAAACAAGCGCCTGATCTCCACCATCGAGTTTGCCGCCGAGACCCTTACCGGCATTCCCTCCATCATCTTCGGCCTGGTGGGCATGCTGATTTTCGTGCAGCTTATGGGACTTGGAGCCGGCATTCTTGCCGGTGGCCTGACGCTGGTGCTGATGATTTTGCCCACCATTCTGCGAACCACTCAGGAGAGCCTGAAAACCGTTCCCCAGTCCTACCGGGAGGGGGCGCTGGCTTTGGGCGCCGGAAAGTGGCGGATGGTTCGCACGGTGGTGCTGCCCAATGCCATTGACGGCATTGTCACCGGCTGCATTCTGGCCGTGGGCCGGATTACCGGTGAGTCCGCCGCGCTGCTGTTCACCGCTGGCTTTGGACTGAAGCTGAACGGCTTCCTCAAGTCCCTGCGTACCTCCTCCGCGACCCTGACGGTGGCGCTGTATGTCTATGCCAGTGAGCAGGGCAAGATCGACGTTGCCTTTGCCATCGCCCTGATCCTCATGGTGCTGACCCTGGTAATCAATTTTGCCGCCAGCTTTGCCGGAAATAAGCTGAAACGATGATAAGGAGCAAATGAATGGAACCAATTATCGAAGCACATGGCCTGAACCTTTGGTATGGGGAAAAACAGGCTCTGCGGGGGATCGACGCCTCCATTCCCGCCCAGGAGATCACCGCCCTCATCGGTCCCTCCGGCTGCGGAAAATCCACCTTTCTGAAAACCTTGAACCGGATGCAGGATCTGGTGCCCGGTGTGAAGATTCAGGGCCAGGTGCTCTATCAGCAGCAGGACATCTATGCTCCAGGGGTGGATGTGACCTGGCTGCGGAAGCGGATCGGCATGGTGTTTCAAAAGGCCAATCCCTTTCCCATGAGCATTTATGACAATGTGGCCTACGGGCCCCGCACCCACGGCATCCGGGGCAAGGCCAAGCTGGATGAGCTGGTGGAGCGCTCCCTGCGGGACGCCGCCATCTGGGACGAGGTGAAGGATCGCCTGAAATCCTCCGCCCTGGGCCTCTCCGGCGGCCAGCAGCAGCGGCTTTGCATTGCAAGGGCCCTGGCGGTGGAGCCGGATGTGCTGCTGATGGATGAATCCACCTCCGCCCTGGATCCCATCTCCACAGGCAAAATTGAGGATCTGGCCATCCAGCTCAAGGAAAAGTACACGGTTATCATGGTCACCCACAACATGCAGCAGGCGGCCCGGATTTCCGACAACTGTGCTTTCTTCCTCCTGGGTGAGCTGGTGGAATTTGACAAGACGGACCGGGTGTTCTCTAATCCCAGAGACAAACGGACGGAAGACTACATCACGGGGAGGTTTGGATAATGCGATCCAGATTTGATATGCAGCTGGAGGATCTGAAACGGGAAATGACTGCCATGGGCATGCTCTGTGAGAATGCCATTGCCAAATCCTCCCACGCGCTGCTGAACTGCGACATGAATCTTGCCGGGGAACTGCCGGAGCTGCTGAGCCGGGTGACCCAAAAGGAGCGGGACATTGAAACCATCTGTCTGAAGCTGCTGCTTCACCAGCAGCCGGTGGCCAGGGACCTGCGGGCGGTATCCTCGGCACTGAAAATGGTCACCGATGCCCAGCGCATCGGCACCCAGTCCGCGGACATCTGCGAGATCGTGTCCCTGGGCAACATCCCCTCCATCCCTCAGGGGCTGCCCATTCGGGACATGGCCACCGGCGTGATCACCATGGTCACGGACAGCATTGACGCTTTTGTAAAACAGGATGGAAAAATCGCCAAAGCTGTGATAGAATATGATGACACTGTAGATTCCCTGTTCAACACGGTGAAAGCCAGGCTGATCGACCTTTTGAAGCAGCCGGAGGTGAACGGGGAGATGATGGTGGATCTTCTGATGATTGCCAAATACTATGAGCGCATTGGCGACCATGCGGTGAACATTGCCAAATGGGTGCTGTTCTCCCTCACCGGCAATCTGGAATTCGACACCGCTTATTTTGAAGAGGGCGGACACACAAGCGAAAAATGAGGGGATAAACATGATCTATTGCGTGGAAGACGACGACAGCATCCGGGAGCTGAT
>JAXECZ010000140.1:0-49269 GCA_034104845.1 Faecousia sp.
CCTACCGACAAGGTGGTGAAGCAGCTGGGCGGCCTGCACAAATTCATGACCTGGGACGGCCCCATGCTCACGGATTCCGGTGGCTTCCAGGTGTTCAGTTTGTCCTCTCTGCGGAAAATCAAAGAGGAGGGGGTGTACTTTTCCTCCCACATCGACGGCAGGAAAATTTTCATGGGCCCGGAGGAGAGTATGCAGATTCAGTCCAATCTGGGCTCGGATATCTGCATGGCTTTCGACGAGTGCATTGAGAACCCCTCTCCCAGGGAGTATGTGAAAGCGAGCATTGACCGCACCTACCGCTGGCTGGTGCGGTGCAAGGCGGAAAACGCCCGGCTGAATGCCCTGCCGGATACGGTGAACCCCCAGCAGATGCTCTGGGGCATCAACCAGGGCGGCACCTATGCGGATCTGCGGATTGAGCATATGCAGCGAATCGCGGAGCTGGATCTGCCCGGCTATGCCATCGGCGGGCTGGCGGTGGGGGAGACGGCGGAGGAGATGTACGACATCATTGAGGCGGTGGAGCCTTACATGCCTGCGGATAAAACCCGCTACCTCATGGGAGTGGGCACACCCAGCAACATCATCGAGGCAGTGGCCCGGGGCGTGGACTTCTTTGACTGCGTGATGCCCGCCCGGAATGCCCGCCATGCCCGGCTCTTCACCTGGGAAGGAGCCATCAACCTGAAAAACGCAAAATATATGCTGGACGAGTCTCCCATCGACCCTCAGTGTGACTGCCCGGTGTGCCGCCGGTTCTCTAAGGCTTATATCCGCCACCTGTTTGTGGCGGAGGAGATGCTGGCCATGCGTCTGTCTGTGATGCATAACCTGTATTTTTACAATAAACTTATGGAGCGAATCCGGGATTCTCTGGATAACGGCTGCTTCCAGCAGTTCCGTCAGGAATATTCCGGGAAATTGGCACGGAGAATCTAAGGTTGCTCTTGCATTTTCTCACTGAAATGCTATAATAAACAAGATATCAAACACAAAGGAGTTTTCCCAATGATTCTTTTCCTGACTGAAACCACCGCTTCCGCTGCTGGCGGTATGACCAGCACCCTGATCATGCTGGTCATGATGATGGCAATCTTCTATTTTATGCTGATTCGTCCTGAAAACAAGCGTAAAAAGGAAGCCGAGGCCATGCGTTCCGCAGTAAAGGTGGGCGACAAGATTACCACCATCGGCGGCATCTGCGGCACGGTTGTAAATGTGAAGGACGATAAGCTGGTTTTGGAGACCGGTGCTGATCAGGTTCGCATTGAGCTGGCCAAGTGGGCCATGTCCACCAACGAAACTGCCGAGGAAGCAAAGAAGGCAGAGGCAAAGAAAGCCCAGGAAGCCAAGGCCAAGGCGAAGGCAGCAAAAAAGGTAAAATAAGCATCAAAGCCAGGCTTTCGAGCCTGGCTTTTGCGCTGCGTTTCACTTTGGGAGTACATGATGAAAAAAAGACAGCCCTTATTCTTTGTGATCCTGATTGGACTTGTCCTTTCTTATTGGCTGTATCAAGGGAGCCGAGTGAGATATCCCGCAGGCACAGACACCGGAATCTCCTTCGGTGACGGCACCTTTCAGATTCTCACCGGGAGCCGGGACAGCCTCTATCAGATCCCCTACAACACCTGCCTGATCGAACAGGTGGAGGATGTGCTGGTTCGGTCAGGAAAGGTCTATGTGATTGGTTCTGTCCCCGACCAGGAAGGGGGAAGGATTTTCTCATCTATGCTGTGATCACTATGGAAACAAACCAGATTCGGCTCTGCTTTGTTCCCCAAAACGATGCAGGGGCCATGCCTTATATCCATCGCCTTGACGAAATGCTGGAAAACCAGGATGCCCTGCTCCTGATCGATTTACATGATTTTTCAGAGGAAGAACAGCAAATTTTCCAGGAAATGAATGAAAAAACACGCAGCCAGCCCGTAAAAGGGCTGGCTGTTTTGCTGGGGAGCGTTAATTCTGCAGGTTGATCTGCTCGCCCAGAATGAGGGGGTATCGGATAAGGGTTTCCCCGTCCAGGTTTTCCCGGTGCATGTCCACACCGTTGATTTGATGATTGTCGTAGGTGGTGTAGTAGTAGATGCCTTTTTGAGCGTTGCAGCAGGAGGTGTAGATGGTGTATTCATACTTCTTATCCCCCACATCGCAGCAGCCCTTTTGCTGGTCTACAGAGCCAAGAATGTGGAAGAACTGGCTGACGCTTTCCGATTCCGAATCACCGGAAACGGAATTCATTTTCACGAAAGCCACCCGGACAAAACGGGACTGAGAGGAAAGATCACCTGGAAGACCCAAAGCACCCATGCCCCGGCTGTAGCAGCTCAGCGGCAGCTTGGAGGAGAAGTGATTTTCGGGGGATTTGGGGGAAAGGTGCATATAGTTGCTCAAATTGTGCATCTGCTGATCGAAGGAAGGATTGTTGGTCATCACACCGGCGGGATTGTCATAGACCTTTAAGCCCTCTTTCACGGATTCCACCGTGATGGCCTCCTCCTTGTCCGCGATCAGCCAATGCAGCTGCGCCAGGGGCAGCTGGTCGCTGAAAGGCGTATTGACCAGATTGATTTTGTCCAGCAGCAGCCGGGCTTCCTTTACGCTTGCACATTGACCGAGGATCCAGGGAATGAACTCAAAGGGGGCAACATTGTCCTTACCGGGGGTGAATTCCTTGTAGTCCGCGTTTCCTACGAAATTCAGTCCGGCCATTCCAAGCCCCTTTTCGTTGATGGCGTCATAAAACAGGGGCGTACCGCCGGCCAGATGGGCCATGCCAATCAGGGCATAGTGGTGCTTTCTTTCTCCCATATGCCGGAAGCTGACGGGGAAATTCCGAGGGCTGATGACGATTTCTTCTCCATAGGAGAATTCATAATCCAAGGTTCTGCCAAAATAGAAATCCTTGGTTTTGTAGGTCGCTGCTGTACACATACGCATTCCTCCATTTTACTTTTTTGTGCGTTACTTTGACTCTATATTATTGCTCAGAAATGAATAAGTCAAGAACAGCAAATGAAATTTCAATAAAATGGTAAATGCCGGGCAGAAAGCGCCCCAAGAGCAGATATGCCGGGTGAATTCGATGCGGAGGAGGCAAGAGCAGCTTCTTGAAAAGTCACATGACATAAAGAATCCGTCTGCTTTCGTAAAGCAGACGGATCATAGATGGTCGGAGTGGCGGGATTCGAACCCGCGGCCTCATGGACCCGAACCATGCGCGATACCAAACTTCGCCACACCCCGATAGCGCTGATATTATAATGAATAATCCGAACTTTGTCAAGGGAAATTGGTTTTTTACCGCAAAGGTTTTTTGAAAGCCTATCCTTCATAGATTTATATGAGGTGATTCCTTTGAAGAATGGACGAAGAAATGGTCGTTTGCTCCTTTGGACACTGGTTCTGTGGGTTTTTCTTTTCCTGGGAGCGGTTTTTCTGTTCATGCCCCAGTATCGGGAAAGAGCCTGTTCCTCTTTCCCGCTGCTTCGCCGGTTTGCTTCTGCAATGGATGGCGCCGCAGAGCAGCTTACCCAGGGGAGTATAGCCGAAGAAACCATCAAGGGCATTTTTCAATGGGGCGACGGATGTGCTGAAACGAATTCGGATTCATGAGGATTTTTATTTTTTTACCGCCATCCTCCTGCTCATGCTTCCGCTTCGGTGGATCGTGGCTGCTTTTCTTGCTGCGCTGTTTCATGAGCTGGGGCATTATGCGGCGGTGCGTCTGCTGGGGGGCAGCATCGTCAGCGGGGAGATATCCTGCCATGGCGCGAAAATGACCGCTGCACCCATGAGCCAAAAGGCAGAGCTGCTTTCCGTACTGGCTGGCCCTGCGGCAAGCTTACTGCTGCTTTTGCTGCGGCAGCTGTTCCCCAGGCTTGCAATCTGCGGCTTGATCCAGGGTGTGTTTAATCTGCTGCCCGTCTATCCGCTGGACGGCGGAAAGGCGCTGCGCTGTATCAGATACATGTGGCGCAATCAAGAAAGCGGTTATTTTTCAAAGGCCGGTGGAAAAACTCCTTGCAAAGAACGAAAACACGGAGTACAATAGAGCCATTATCTGCAATGAGGTAAGTCTATGACCGAACTGAAAAAGAGAATTCTCCCCAAGGTTCAAAAACCGGCCAGATATACCGGCGGAGAATGGGGAGCGGTGAAGAAGAAAAAAGAAGAGGTAAATGTCCGCGTGGCCTTTTGCTTTCCGGATACCTATGAAATCGGCATGTCCAATGTGGGAATGCGGATTCTCTACGGCGTGATGAATGAAATGGAAAACGTATGGTGCGAGCGGGTATTTTCCCCCTGGGGCGATATGGAAGAACAGCTGCGGCAGAATCAGCTCCCGCTGTGGGCACTGGAGAGCCAGGATCCGGTTTCGGAGTTCGACATGATCGCCTTTACCATCGGCTACGAGATGTCTTACTCCAATATTTTGAATATGCTGAATCTGTCCGGTATTCCCCTCCGCTCCAAGGACCGGAGCGGGCTGAAAAACATGGTATTTGCCGGAGGGGTTTGTGCCTTCAATCCGGAGCCCTTGGCGGACTTTATTGATTTCTTTTCCATCGGCGAGGGCGAGGATATTACGGTAGAGATTCTCTCCCTCTACGACAAGGCCAAGAGAGAAGCATGGAGCAAGGAAGCATTCCTCACTGAGGTTTCCAAAATCAGCGGCGTGTACGTTCCCAGCTTCTATACGCCTGTTTATAACCAGGACGGCACCCTTTCTTCGGTAACGGTGCGGGAGGGAGCACCGGAGACGGTTACCAAAAGAATCATCGAGGATTTGGATTCTGCCTATTTCCCCACAAAAATGATCGTTCCCTCCACGGAAATCGTCCACGACCGTGCCAATCTGGAGCTCTTTCGGGGCTGTATCCGGGGCTGCCGGTTCTGCCAGGCGGGCTTCAGCTGCCGCCCGGTGCGTAAAAAAAGTCCGGCGGTGCTTTACCGGCAGGCGGTGGAAACCATGGAGCATTCCGGCAACAACGAAATTACCCTTTCCAGTCTTTCCACCTCTGATTATCGGGGCTTAAAGGAGCTGACGGATGCGCTGATTCCCTATTGCTCCGGAAACCGCATCAGCCTTTCCGTGCCCTCTCTCCGGGCGGATAATTTCTCCAGAGAGCTGATGGAAAAGCTCCAAACTGTGCGGAAGAGCGGTTTGACCTTTGCGCCGGAAGCCGGAACCCAGCGGCTGCGGGATGTCATCAACAAAAATCTGAAAGAGGAAGAAATTCTATCCACCTGCGCCAGAGCCTTTGCAGGCGGCTGGAATAACGTCAAGCTCTATTTCATGCTCGGCCTCCCCACCGAAACCGATGAGGACGTTCTCGGCATTGCGGAGCTGGTGTATAAGATCATCCAGGCATGGAAAAAAAATGCGGTGAACAAAAAGCGGGGCCTGCGGGTTCATGTGGCAACGGCCTATTTTGTTCCCAAGCCCCATACGCCGTTCCAGTGGGAAAAGCAGATCGAGCCACAGGAGTATTTGAGAAGATGCAAATTGCTCAAGGAGCATTTCTATTCCAAATCCATTGAGTATGACTATCACAGCGTGGAGCTCAGCACCCTGGAGGCGGTGTTTGCCAGGGGGGATCGGCGTCTGGGTGCTGTGATTGAGGAGGCGGTCAGACGGGGCGCCAAGCTGGATGGCTGGGATGAATATTTCGACTACAGTAAATGGCATGAGGCCTTTGAAACCTGCGGCATTCCGGAAGCTTTCTATACGACCCGGGGATACGACGAGCAGGAGCTGCTCCCCTGGGATGTTATCGATGTGGGCGTCACGAAGAAATTCCTGCTGAAGGAACGGCAGCGGGCCTATGCCGGTCAGGTGACGCCGGATTGCAGACATGGCTGTGCAGGCTGCGGCGCCAATGCATTGCTGGAGGAGGTTGCGTGCGATGCCTAGGCTGCTTTTTGAGAAGAAAGGGAACGCCGTTTGGATTTCCCATTTGGATTTGATGCGAATGTTTCAGCGCGGGTTCAATCGCGCCGGATTGCGGCTGACCCACACCCAGGGCTTTAATCCCAGACCCTCGGTTTCCATTGCGCTGCCCCTGTCCGTGGGGATCGAAAGCAGCTGTGAGCTTCTGGACTTCCAGCTGGAGGGAGATGCCGTTCCCAATGAGGAAATACTTGCCCGGCTGAATGCCGCGCTGGTGGAGGGCGTCAAGGTTCTGACAGTTTATGATGATGGCCAGAAGATCAAGAATCTTGCCTATCTGGACTGCTCCCTTTCTCTGGAATATGATGGAGGCGTCCCCCAGGGAGCGGTGGGGGCAATTCGGGAGCTGTTCAGCAGGGAAGTGCTGCTGGTATCGAAAAAGAGTAAAAATGGCGTAACGGAGCAAAATATCATTCCCATGATTCGCTCCTTTGACATTGCTCAGAAAGATACCGATACACTTTTACTCAAGGCCCGGGTTTGCTGTCAGAACCCGTCCTTGAACCCCATGCAGCTTTGTGCCGCAATGGAAGAATATCTACCAGACTTTTCACCGGATTTTGCAAAATACAGCCGGAATGAGATTTACGATTTTCAAGAACAGATTTTTAGATAGGAGAATGTTTAAAATGGACGAGTTGTTAATGCTTGAGGAGTGCCCCATCTGCCGCGGTGCCGGAATGCTGATGCATGAGGGCGGCTGGAGCGTTCAGGTGGAATGCGTGGATTGCAGCGCACACACGGTCTATGTGGAGTACACCACTGATGAAGAGAAGAAGCAGGCGGAGCGGACTGTCGCGCATCTGTGGAACATTGGCAAGGTGGTCAGCAGTGAGCGGGGAGAGTAAAATTGGTCCTATGCTCCCGGCGGAAGATATGGAACAGCGGCTTTCCTATTGGATCGAGGAGCTCCACAAGCGTGCGCCGGACAGCATTGGCGATTTGCTCCGCTTTCGGGTTGGTTCCTGCAGCCCGGAGGCGGGGGAGTATTGCTTCCATGTATCCACAGACCGGTGGATGCAGAATGCTTTTGGAAGCCTTCATGGCGGCATCATCGGGACCATTATGGATCAGGGCATGGGAATACTGGCTACCTGCCTGATGGAGGGAAAGGCCATTACGC
The DNA here is from genome assembly GCA_034104845.1 of Faecousia sp. GTDB lineage: Bacteria > Bacillota > Clostridia > Oscillospirales > Oscillospiraceae > Faecousia. Next base: position 7,077 of record JAXECZ010000140.1, read on the forward strand.
CCACGGTTCAAATGAACATCGTTTACCACCGGCCGCTCATGCCCGGGGATGGTATTTTACTGAAAATCTATGTGGAATCCATCACCCGGACCTTGATCCATATGCGGGCGGAGGCCATGAACGAAGCCCAGCCGGACAAGCTCTGCGTTACGGCGTCAGGTGTCTTTTTTATAAAAATGTTATAAAAACAGATAGTTCCGGTGCGCTTTGCCGTTTTTTGACAGGCAAACCGGAACTATAAAATTTTTTTGTATTCCAGGAAAAAAGTACTTGCATTTTCGGATAAGGTATGGTATTATATCCAGGCAGTTGAGAGACGCAAGCAATTGAAAAAATCCGGGTGTGGCGAAGTTTGGTATCGCGCTTGAATGGGGTTCAAGAGGCCGCTGGTTCGAATCCAGTCACTCGGACCAAAACCACCAGTTTCTGAGGAAACTGGTGGTTTTTTGATAAAAAAGATTGATTGTATTATGGAGCGGTTTTGTTTTCTGCTGCTTTTTTGAGGGGAATCAGCAAAAGGACGATCCCCAAGCCGGTGCGCCCATGGCCAATGCCCGCAATGCCGGAAATGGCGGCGGAGGCTGCCTTGCTCAGGGTAAGCCTCAGAACCTGGGTGATTCCATGGACAAGCAGCATAACGGCTCCTTTCGGCATCCCGCCCGGAGAATCGCTCCAATCATGGCTGCGGCTCCGGGCTTTCTTTCACAATTGCATTCCTCCGATTTTTTCAATCGTGTCAATCATCGCCCTTGCGGAATAGAATAGATACAGGGGCGATTCCTTAATGCAAAAATTTTTTCTCAGTGCCGCTGCAAGGATTCGGGGTGACAGCGGCCACCCCTCGATACATGGAATTGTGAGATTTTTCCAGAGAGAGGATGGCGTTCTGGTGGAAGCGCAGATCACAGGATTGCCCAAAACAAAGACCGGCTTCTTCGCTTTCCATATCCATGAGGGAGCGAATTGTGACGGGGAGGCGTTTGCAAATTCCGGTGGTCATTTCAATCCCGGCAAAGCGGCCCATCCGAACCATGCGGGGGATTTGCCGCCGCTGCTGGGCGATCACGGAAAAGTGTACATGAAAGTGCTCACCGGGCGGTTTCATGTGGGGGAGGTAATCGGCAAAACGGTCATCCTTCACGCGGAACCGGATGACTTCCACACCCAACCCTCCGGGAATGCGGGTATGAAAATCGCCTGTGGTGTCATTCAAGGAACGGGGAATCACAGATAGAAATACGGGGTCGTCCCACAATTGTGGAGCAACCCCTCTTTTCTACATATCCAAGTCCACCTTATCCGAAATCGTGTCGGATACTTTCCAGGCAAGATCCTCCACCTTGTCGGCTGCTTTCGCGGCAAGCTTCCGGGTTGGATTGTTCCGCGGCATTGCCAGGACAGCCACCATTCCCGCTGCCACACCCAGTCCTGCGGTCACGGCGATTGCTCTCATATCCATATACTCACCCCCTGTATGGGTAGTTTGCCCGGGCGCACAAAAATAATTCGGTTTTTTCTATACAGATCCCGGAAAATATGGTATACTGACAATGTCATTACAAAGAGCTTGGAGGGAGAGCAAAATGGCAATCGATCTGCTGCAGGCAAAAATGAAAAAGCGAAACAATGCTCTGATGGTTGATCTCTCCGTGGAACCGGAACACCTGCCGAAAGAGGTGCTGAATGCCCACCAAGACAGCTGCGATGCCTATGAGGATTTTTGCGTTCACCTTTTAAAAGGATTGAAAGACTCCGTCACGGCTGCCCGATTCAGCCTGATTTATTTTGCCTTTTACGGGGACAGGGGTATTTCTCTTCTTGCTGATTTGATGAAACTGGCATCTTCCCTGGGCTACTATACGCTTCTGGATGCCTATGGCATTTCTTCCGCTGCCTCAGCAAAGCATTCGGCAGACAGAATATGGGGGGCTGACAGCCGGCTGCAATGCGACGGCATCCTGATTTCCGGCTATTTCGGCAGTGAGATCATCAAGCCCTTTCTCCCGTATTGCGAAAGCAAAAAGAAGGATCTTTTTGTTGCGGTTCGTTCTCCCAACAAGTCCTCCTCGGAAATTCAGGATCTGCTGGCCGGTTCCCGGACGGTGCATATGGCTGCTGCGGATTATGTAAATCGCTTCGGCGCGGATACTGTTGGGAAATATGGCTATTCCCGAGTGGGCATTGCCGCCTCAGCCACGGCAGGGGACAGCGTGAAAATGCTCCGGGCCAAATACCCTCAGCTGTTTATCATCGTGGACGGTTTGGATGCCACCGGAGCCAACGCGAAAAACGCCTCCTACGCTTTTAATAACCTTGGCCATGGTGCCATTGGCTGTGTGGGCAATTCCGTCACCTGCGCCTGGAGCAATCCGGAATTTCAAGGCATGGACTTTGTGCAGGCCGCAGTTGCTTCCGCCCAAAGGCATCAAAGAAAAATCGATCGGTATATTTCCATTCTCTGAGGATCTCTTCCCATATGTACCAGCCAGCTTGCTGCTTTGCGGCAAGCTGACAAGGGTTATTTGGTGATATTTCCGGGGGTAACCATCCCGTTCTGCCCGGTAATTCCGCTGCGGGAGTTGGGTGTGGTGCTCTGATTCCCGTTCTGATCCATAGAATTGTTTTCGTCCGTGGCAGTGGTTTCGGTTGTGGCGTTGGTGGTTGCCGGAACGGTGGTGGGCTGCGTGGTGGCCTGGGTTTCCGGCAGCGTAGTTGCAGCGGTTGTGGGCGTGGTGGTCGGCAGGGTGGTTGCATTGGTTGGGGTGTTGCTTCGGGTTCTTGTCCGACAGCCGGAAAGAAGCATTGCAATCAATGCAACAGCAAAGACCGTTTGAATGATTGATTTCATGATGTCCCTCCAAATATGCTTGTTTCAAATCCAGTATTCCCATTGTTCCGGAAATCATTCCGGTTTTATATTTATTTTTGCAATGGAGAAACTTTGGCAATTTAGCCATTGCTATTTTATGGTTCATCGTATATAATATTACAGGAAAAATCTTTATTTTTCAAAATACATAAAGGAGTTCGTTTTATCATGAAAAAACTCTCTGTTAAAAAAGACTCTCAGTGCATGGCCTGTTTGGAATGCGTCCGCGCATGCTCCGAAGCGTTTTATAAGGAATTTCATCAGGATTTGAGCTGCATCAAAATTGTTGCCAAGGGCACCGGCGCAAAGCCCAATGTGTGCATTCAGTGCGGCAAGTGCATGAGAACCTGCGAGCATGAGGCCATTACCCAGAACCCCAAGACCGGCGTTTATATGATCAACAAAAAGAACTGCGTCGGCTGCGGCAAGTGTGTGGAGGCCTGCCCCATGAAGGTCATGGTTCTGAAAGCCGAAAGCCCCGCCTCCAAGTGCATCGCCTGCGGCATCTGTGCCAAGGCCTGCCCCATGGAAGTGCTGGAGATTGTCGAGAAGTAACGCGAGCTCCCAATTCTTTCTTTCCCAAAAATGGACTGCTTCGCCTGGGCGGAGCAGTCCATTTTGTGTTGCAGAATGTACGAAAGTATGGTATACTAGGTTGGACTAAACACCCGGAGGCGTTTACTGTGGAATTAACCCCTTTTCAGCGAAGAATCGCGGAAAAATTGCCCCATATCCAGCTGCGTTTTCAGGAGCTGCTCAGCAAGCACACCTCTTTCCGCATTGGTGGTCCGGCTGAAGTGATGGCATTTCCCAACAACGAAACAGAACTTTCGGATATTCTCAGTATGTCCAAAGAATTGGACATCAAACCTGTTATTCTTGGAGCAGGAACCAATGTGCTGGCACCGGACGAAGGCCTCTGTGGCTTGGTGGTCTGCCTGAAAGACTGCATGAACGGTATGGAGGCAGAACCGGATGGCTGCATTCGGGTGATGTCCGGTGTGACCATGTCCCGTGCCGCTGTGTTTGCGGCCAATCAGGGCTTGTCTGGAATGGAATTTGCACATGGCATTCCGGGAACCATCGGCGGCGGTGTATATATGAATGCCGGAGCCTATGGCGGCGAGATCAGTCAGATTTGCAAAGATGTTACGGTGATGAATCCGCAAGGTGACATTCGCACCCTCAAGAAAGAGGAGCTGGGTTTTGGATATCGCCACAGTGTGCTGGAGGATTCCGGTGAAATTGTGGTAAGCGCCGTATTTGCCCTGACCCCGGACAGCCCGGAGAATGTGAAAGCACGGATGAAAGCGCTGCAAATGAAACGCAGTGCATCTCAACCCCTGGATTTGCCCTCTGCCGGTTCCGCGTTTAAGCGTCCTGCCGGAGGATACGCGGCTGCTCTGATCGAACAGGCGGGTCTGAAAGGCTTCCGGATTGGCAATGCTGCCATTTCAGACAAGCATGCGGGCTTTGCCGTGAATTTGGGCGGCGCCACCGCGGGAGAAATGAAAGAACTGCTTCAGACTGTTTCCCAGCGGGTTTTTGAAGCATCCGGCATCCGGCTGGAACCGGAAATCAGAATTTGGTAGAAAAAGAAGGTGCTTCCATGCGTTCCTTTTCCGCTTCGGCGAAAGCAGAAATCTGCCGCGAGTTCCCTCAATCCGGCTGCTGCGCGTTAGCGGAGTGCTTTGGAATTTTGCTGTTCTGCAACAGCTTCCGAAATGACTCCATCAAAATCATCACAGAGAGCAGCGAATTTGCCGCCCTGCTTCCCAAGCTCTTCAAAAAAGCTTTCGGATTTGGATTTGACAGCCTGGCAGGGGAAGGAAAGGGCGGAAAGCAGGTTTTCCAGATTGTATCCACCGAGAAAATGACCACGATCATGAATGCCTTTGGGTTCGATACCCGGCAGACCTTTTCCCTGCATATCAATCTGCCGGTTGTGGAAAACGACTGCTGCAAAACGGCCTTTCTCCGGGGGGCTTTTCTGTCCGGGGGAAGTGTGACGGATCCGGGCAAGGGTTACCATCTGGAGTTGGCTACCACCCATCACAGCGTGGCCAAGGAATGCTATCTGATTGTCCAGGAAACCCTGGGTTTTCTTCCCAAACTAGCCTCCCGCAGTGGCGGACAGGTGGTTTATTTGAAACAAAACGAGCAAATCGCTGATTTTCTGACCTTTTTGGGTGCACCCGTGGCGTCCATGGGCATCATAGAGGCGAGATTGGAGCATGAGCTGAACAATCAGGTGAACCGGCGCTGTAATTGCGACGATGCCAATATTACAAAGGTTGTGGAGGCCTCTTCTGAGCATCTGAATGCCATCCGCATCCTCCGGGAACAAAATAAGTTCGATCATCTGCCGGAGAAGCTGAAGCAGGCAGCCCTGCTGCGGGAGGAGAATCCGGAGGCCTCCCTGTCGGAGCTTGCCGGACTGCTGGAGCCGAGCATATCAAAGCCGGCAATGAATCATCGGCTGAAAAGGCTGGTTGAGCTGGCAATGGAGGGAAACCCATGAGCTTCGTCCATCTTCATGTGCATACAGAATACAGCCTTTTGGACGGTGCCTGCCGCATTGACCGGATGATGGAGCGGGTAAAGGAGCTGGGGCAGGATGCCATCGCCATTACCGACCATGGTGTGATGTATGGCTGTATTGATTTTTACAAAGCAGCGAAAGCAGCCGGAGTGAAACCGATCATCGGCTGCGAGGTTTACGTTGCCAGGCGCTTGATGAGCGACCGAATTCACGGGGTTGACAACGATCCTTACCATCTTGTGCTCCTGTGTAAGAACCGAAAGGGCTATGAAAACCTTTGCTATTTGGTTTCCGAAGCCTTTTTGCATGGTTTTTATGGAAAACCCAGGATCGATTTGGATTTGCTTCGGGAGCATCGTGAGGGACTGATCGCCCTTTCCGCCTGCCTGGCCGGTGCCATTCCCCAATATCTCATGGAGGAATCCTATGACGCTGCCAAGGAATACGCGCTGAAATTGGCTGGCATCATGGGTGAGGGGAATTTTTATCTGGAGCTCCAGGATCACGGAATCAGCCAGCAGCAGGCGGTGAATCAGGGCGTCCGGCGGATTGCCCGGGAGACGGGACTGCCTCTGGTGGTGACCAACGATGCCCACTATCTGCGCCGGGAGGATGCCAAAATGCAGGATGTGCTGCTGTGCATTCAGACCGGCAAGACGGTGGACAATGAAAACCGGATGCGCTTTCCCTCGGACGATTTCTACCTGAAAAGCGAGCAGGAGCTGCGGGAGCTGTTTCCCGGCTGCGAGGAAGCCTTTGAAAACACGGTTAAAATCGCGGAAAAATGCAGCCTGGATTTTACGTTCCATGAATACCATCTTCCATCCTTTCCCGTCCCGGAGGGCTATACCAATGAGGCCTATTTCCGGAAGCTCTGTTTGGACGGCTTCCGGGAGCGGTATCCCGATCCGCCCCAGGAATACAAGGACCGTTTGGAATATGAAATCGGCGTCATCAGCCGTATGGGCTATGTCAACTATTATTTGATCGTCTGGGACTTTATCCATTTTGCCAAGAATTCCGGCATCCCTGTAGGTCCGGGCAGAGGCTCCGGCGCGGCATCCATTGTGGCCTACTGCATGCACATTACAGAAGTGGATCCCATGAAATATGCCCTCATTTTCGAGCGGTTTCTGAATCCGGAGCGGGTGAGCATGCCTGATTTCGATACGGATTTCTGCCAGGAACGCCGGGGTGAGGTGATTGAATATGTGACCCGGAAGTATGGCTCTGATCATGTGGCGCAGATCGCTACCTTCGGCACCATGGCGGCCAGGGGTGCTATCCGGGATGTGGGCCGGGCGCTGAATTTCAGCTATGCCGAAACCGATGTGGTGGCTAAGCTGGTTCCCGCAACGCCCCACATCACTCTGAAAGAGGCGCTGGATTCTTCTCCCAAGCTCAAGCAGATGTATCAGAACGAGGAGCGTATCCGAACCCTGGTGGATACGGCCATGTCCCTGGAGGGAATGCCCCGGAATACCTCCACCCATGCCGCCGGTGTGGTGATCACAGCGGATCCGGTGTGCAGCTATGTGCCGCTGTCCACCAACGACGATACCATCGTCACCCAGTACACCATGACTACCATTGAGGAGCTGGGACTTCTCAAAATGGATTTCCTGGGGCTGAGAAACCTGACGGTGATTCGGGACGCGGAGGAGCAGATTCAGGCATTTCAGCCTGACTTTTCCATGGAGCGGATTCCGGACAATGACCCCGAGACCTTTGCCATGCTGGCAGAGGGAAAGACCCAGGGCGTTTTTCAGTTGGAATCTTCCGGCATCACCGGCGTTTGCATCAACATGAAGCCCACCTCCATCGAGGATTTGACTGCTATTGTGGCGCTTTACCGTCCGGGCCCAATGGATTCTATTCCCACGTTCATTGCCAATAAACTTGATCCCAGCAAAATTCGGTACAAAACACCACTCTTGGAGCCGATTTTGCGGGTCACCTATGGCTGCATTGTCTACCAGGAGCAGGTGATTGAGATTTTCCGCAGTCTTGGCGGATATACCATGGGCCAGGCAGACAACATCCGCCGGGCGATTTCCAAAAAGAAGATGAAGGTCATTGAGGCGGAACGAAAGGTTTTTGTCTATGGCGATCCCCAGCAGAAGATTTCCGGCGCCATTGCAAAGGGCGTGAGTGAACAGGCTGCCCAGTCCATCTATGACGAGATCGTGGATTTCGCAAACTACGCCTTTAACAAAGCCCACGCTGTCTGCTATGCCGTGGTTTCTTATCAGACGGCCTATCTGAAATGCCACTATCCCCGGCAGTATATGGCGGCCCTGATGACTTCCGTCCTGGACTCGGCGGAGAAGATTTCCGGGTATATCGCAGAGTGCAAGGAAATGGGAATTGCCACGCTGCCTCCGGACATCAACCATTCCGATGACCATTTCATTGTGGAGCGGGACTGCATCCGCTTTGGCCTGGGTGCGGTGAAAAATGTGGGCCATGGTCTGATAAAAACCATGGTAAAAAAGCGGAATGAGGGTGGCCCATTCAAGACCCTGGAAGAATTCCTGGAGCGTATGGGGGAGGGAGAGCTGAACAAACGGGCCGTAGAAAACTTCATCAAGTGCGGCGCCATGGATTGCTTCGGCTATCACCGCAGTGAGCTGCTGGGGGTGTATGAGTCCATGATGGACAGCGTGTCCTCTTCCAGACGGAAAAACCTGGAAGGGCAGATGGGCCTATTCTCCATGCTCTCTCCCCAGGAGTCTGCTGCCGGCATTGCCATCCCGCCTAAGAAAGAGTTCCCCAGAGGGGATTTGATGGCTATGGAAAAGGAAACCACCGGAATTTACATTTCCGGTCATCCCATGGACGACTACAGAGCCTATCTGAAAAACACCAGTGTGGTGCCCATCGCCGCCTTGACGGGAGAAGAGAGCCCATACAAAGACGAGCAGGTCGTGAGCATTGCTGGTATTGTTCAGACCATAAAGATGAAAATGACCCGTAATAATTCCATGATGGCCTACGTCACCGTGGAGGACGATACCGCCGCCATTGAGCTGATTGTCTTTTCCAATGCCCTCAATGAACACGGAGGCTATCTGCGGGAAAATGCGGCGGTGGTAGTTGCCGGTAAGCTCTCCATCCGGGAGGATAAGGACCCGCAGATCATTGTGAACCGGGTGCGGCCCATGTCTGATTTCACAGACCCAAACCAGCGGCAGCTGATGGAATCCTTCTTCCCACGGGTTGCGCCTGCCCGCCCGCTGGCGGGAACGCTGTATCTTCGTCTGCCCACGGAGGATTCCCCCCTCCAGCGGAAAGTGCGGGCGATTCTGAATATGTTCCCCGGGGACAATCCGGCGGTGCTTTTCTTTGCCGACACCAGGCTCCGCCGGGGAACCCGGTGCCAGCTGCGTCAGTCCATGCTGGATGAGCTTCAAAAAGTGCTGGGCGAGGCAAATGTTGTATTAAAATAGCCTTTCCTTTTTCAAAAAATATGGTATAATAGTCTGTCAGAAGGAGTTGGTAGTTTGAAAAAGAGAATACTGGTTCCTGTCTGCGCTGTTTTCCTGGCGCTGCTGCTCACCGGCTGCGGTGCCAGAACCATTGATGAGATGTACTGCCTGCCCCGGCGGTCTGAACGAAACAACAATTTGCGTACTGCCATCGAAGCTTCCATGTCCGGCAGAGTCTATGCCGCGCCTGTTTCCGGCAGCAATCAGGAGTCGGTTCAAACGGCGGATTTGGACGGGGACGGAAAAGAGGAATATGTGGTCTTTACCAAGGTCTTGCAGGACGATTCTCTTCAGATCCTCCTGTTCAACCAAATGGATGACGAAAAGTATGAGCTCTGGGAGACCATCGTCTGCAAGGGTGCTTCCATTGAGCAGGTTCAGTATGCGGATATTGATGATAAGCCCGGCTGTGAACTGATCGTGGGAACCCAGTTAAACGAGAAAGTGACCAAAACGGTTTCCCTGTATTCCTTTGCCTCCGGGCAAACAACCAAGATCAAAAGCATGATCTATATCAAATTTGTGGTATGCGATCTGGACAGCAACGGGCGCAGTGAGCTGATGGTGATCCAGAACGGAGAGGCGGAGGCTGACAGCGGAAGCGTTCGGCTGTACAGCTATTCCGACGGAAATGTTGTTGGCTCTGTGGAAGCGAAGCTTTCCGTTCCGCCGGAGCATATCCGCCGGATCGCGGTGAACAAGCTGGACAGCGGGGAACCTGCGGTGTATGTTGCCAGTGCCAGTAATGAAAATGCGGTTATCACCGATATTTTTGCCCTGCGGGATGAAACCTTTTCCAATATTTCCCAATCCACCGATTTGGGAACCAGTATGCAGACATTGCGGAATTATTTCATCTACGCGGAGGATTTGAACAACGACGGCATTTTGGAGCTGCCAAGCCTTTTGAGCATGATGTACAATACCACGGAGCAGAACCTGATCCGCTGGTTTACCATCGATATAAACGGGCGGGAGACGGATAAGCTGTACACCTTCCACAACATAGAGGATGGCTGGTATATCCAGCTGGACGGACAGTGGATCGATCGGTTTGCCGCAGAGAAAAATGAGACCATCTATTCATTTTACATGTGGAATAACAGCTACGGCACGGCTGTTCCGGTTTTTACGGTGTATACGCTCACAGGAAAGGACAGAGACATCCAGGCCCAGGAGCAGAATCGATTCCCCCTGTATCGGGGCGAGGATGTGGTGTATGCGGCCAAATTGGAGTCCGGCTCGGCTATATACGGCATGACTGAGAGCTACCTTCGGTCGAATTTCCATTTGATTCGACAGGATTGGAAAATGACAGAATCGTAAGAGGTGGACTATGAAAAAAGTATTGATACTGGAAGACGAAGTAAACATTCGCAGCTTTGTGGTGATTAATCTGAAACGGGCGGGCTATGATGCCATCGAGGCAGGAACGGGCCAGGAGGCGCTGGACCGGCTGGCGGAGAACCCGGACATCGGCGTGGCCATTTTGGACATCATGCTTCCAGACATAGATGGCTTTGAAGTGTGCCGCCGCATTCGGGCCACCAGCAAGCAAATCGGCATCATCATGCTCACAGCCAGAACTCAGGAGATGGATAAGGTTACCGGCCTCATGACCGGGGCTGACGACTATGTGACCAAGCCCTTTTCTCCGGCAGAGCTCACCGCCAGAATTGACGCCCTGTTCCGCCGAATCGGCGGCGACAGCGTGGTCAGCTCCGAGCTGTTGACCCAGGGGCCCTTTGTGATGAACACCAGAAATCACACCCTGGAAAAGAACGGCAACCGGATCCGCCTGACCCAGGTGGAATACGCCATTTTGAAGCTGTTTATGCAGAATCCCGGCAGGGCGCTTTCCCGGGAGGATATTCTGGCTGCCGTCTGGGGTCGTGATTACGAGGGTGAACTGAAAATTGTGGATGTGAACATTCGCCGGTTGAGAATTAAGATTGAAGATGATACCGCCAATCCTACCTATATTACAACGGTATGGGGTCTCGGCTATAAATGGGGCGCATAAGCCGGAATGAAAACGAAAAAGAGGAAGCAGCGCGGTCTTAGAAGAAGATGGATGGCCAATACGGTTGGTGTCATTGTGGCGTTAGGATTGGTCTGTGTGGCCGCTGTAACGGCATCCTACGCCGCTTATTACTACTCCAATATGCAGGCCGATCTGAAGCACCGTGCCCAATCATCCACAGACTTCTTTTCCGGAACCTCCCACCAGGATTATCTGGAATACTACCAGGCCTGCATCACCTATGCCCGCTCCTATGAATCAAAGGATATCATTGAGCTGCAATTTATTGACAATACCTGCAAATTGGTGGCAAGCTCCTACGGTATGTGGGGCAATGAGTCTCCGGAAACGCCGGATATTGCCCAGGCGCTGAGCTCCCGGGGGTGCGAACCCTTTGTCGGCAATGACCCCATCACCCAGGAGCATATTATGGCCATCTCCAGTCCGCTGATTTACAGCAGCGGGGAGGTGGTTGGCGTATTCCGTTTCGTTACCTCTCTGCGAATGGTTGACCGGCAGATTTTTTATGTTGCCGTTATTTCCTGCCTGACACTGCTGGTTTTTTTGATCGTAGTTCTGCTCAGCGGAAGCTATTTCATGCGCTCCATCATGGTACCCGTGGCAGAGATCACCGAAAAAGCAAAACGCATTGCCAACGGCAGCTACGGCGTTCAGATTCAAACGCGCTACGATGATGAAATCCGGGAGCTTGCGGATACCATCAACGAGCTCTCCACCAAAATCAGCCAGAATGAAAAGATGCAGGCGGAGTTTATCTCCCAGCTGTCCCATGAGCTTCGTACGCCGTTAACCGTGATCAACGGGTGGAGCGAGACCCTTCTGGCGGATGACAATATGGATGACGACACCCGCCAGGGAATGAAAATCATCTCCAGCGAGGCAAAGCGCCTGACGGAAATGGTCATGGAGCTGCTGGATTTCACCAGAATGCAGGACGGCAGAATGACCTTGACGGTAGAGCAGACGGATATCCGCAGCGTTTTTGAGGACACCGTGTATATGTACAGCAGCCGTCTGGCCCAGGATGGGATCACTCTGGAATATCTGGAAAACGACTGCGATATCCCGGAGATCCCCTGTGATGGCAAACGGCTTCGTCAGGTCTTCCTGAATGTTCTGGACAATGCTGCCAAGCACGGCGGCGAGGGAAAGCGGATCGAAGCCAGCATCAGCTGTGAAAATGAGCAGGTGATTGTCCGCATTCGGGATCATGGCCCCGGAATCCCGGAGGACGAGCTGGGGCTTGTGAAAAAGAAATTTTATAAAGGAAGCTCCAAGGCCAGAGGAACCGGCATCGGCCTGGCTGTCTGCGAGGAAATCATGGAGCTGCACAACGGAACGCTCACTCTGGAAAATGCCAAGGGCGGCGGCACACTGGTAACCATCTCGCTGCCGGTCTCCCAGTAGAGAAAGGAAAAATATGGACAAGACACAAAATGCGCCTGCTAACGAAAAATTCAAAACCATGATCGGCGGTCAGGCTCTGATCGAAGGCATCATGATGCGAGGACCGGAAAAGGATGCCATCGTGGTCCGCTCCGCCAAGGGGCTTCAAACAGAGGTTCATCCCAGAAGGATAAATAGCCCAAAATCCGTAAAAAGCTGGCCCTTTGTCCGGGGCATTTTCAACTTTTTCGATTCTCAGCTGGTGGGCATCAAAGCGTTGATGCGATCGGCGGATTTGGCTCCGGAGGAAATGCAGGAGGAGCCGTCCAAGCTGGATTTGTGGCTTGAAAAGGCCCTGGGCAGCGAGACCTTTCAAAAGGTGATTGTGGGCATTGCCATGGTGATGGGCGTTGGGCTGTCTGTGTGCCTGTTCTTCCTGCTGCCTATGGTGATTTCCGGTTTTATGGATGGCGTGATTCAGAATACGCTGCTGCTGAATCTGGCAGAGGGCGTGATCCGAATGGTGATTTTTCTGGCCTATATGATTCTCATTTCCAGAATGAAGGAAATGAAACGGGTCTTTGCCTACCATGGCGCGGAACATAAAACCATCCGCTGCTATGAGGCAAAACTTCCGCTGACGGTGGAAAACGTTCGCGCCCAAACCCGGCTGCATCCCCGCTGCGGCACCAGCTTCCTGCTGGTTGTGATGGTGATTTCCATTTTGGTATTCTCCATTGCCTCCTCCGCGCTTTTGGCCTTGATCCCAAGCCTCGCGGAAATTCGGGGAAGCGGACTGTACCGGGTGATCATGATTCTCTTTAAGCTGCTTTTGCTTCCCCTCGTGGTGGGGATCACCTACGAGATCAATCGCTGGGCCGGCAGGCATGATAATTGGTTTACCCGGATCATCACCGCCCCCGGCATGTGGATGCAGCATTTCACAACAAATGAACCCGACGATAGTATGATTGAGGTGGGCATAGCCGCGGTTAACGCTGTTCTTCCTGAAAAAGAGGGGAGCGACCTTTGGTAATGACCTATCGAGACATTTATCTGTCCGCCCGCGGTTCTCTTGGTCAGATGGAGGACGGCCAATCTGCCGGACTGATTGCCAGAGATTTGCTCTGCACCTTCTCCGGAAAAACCCCGGAGCAGATGATTCGGGAAATTGACAGCCCGGCGGCGGAGGGCGTTGCAGCCAGGGTTTTTGACGGTGTTGACCGGCTGCTGAGGGACGAGCCCCTGGCCTATGTGCTGGGACAGTGGGAGTTCTACGGACTGCCCCTCTATGTGACACCGGATGTGCTGATTCCCAGGGACGACACCTGCGCGGTTACAGAGCTGGCAATCAACAAAGGTCTGTTCCTTGATAAGGATCCCAGGATCCTGGATTTGTGCTGCGGCTCCGGCTGCATTGGTTTGGCAATTGCCAGCAGGGTGAGAGATGCCAGAGTGACGCTGGCCGATATTTCCAAGGAAGCGCTGGCTGTTGCGAAGAAAAACATCGCCAGGAATAAGCTTGGCGGCCGGGTCAGCACCTTTCAGGTGGATGCCCGGGAGGAAGCCCCTGGTTTTCTGGGAAAATTCGACCTGATCGTATCCAACCCACCCTATATCACAAGAAAGGAAATGGAGCAGCTGCCCAAAAGTGTGGATGCTTACGAGCCCCACCTGGCCCTGTTTGGTGGGGAGGACGGACTGGATTTTTACCGCTCCATCATTCAGAAGTTTACCCCGATTCTCAAGCCGGAGGGCTATCTGTGCTTTGAATTCGGAATGGGAATGGCGGACGCGGTGTGCGGTCTGCTGGAAGAAAACGATTATATCATCCTGGAACGGAAACGGGATTATAATGACAGAGAAAGAGCGGTGCTGGCCCAGCATCGCGGGAAAGGAATGTAATTATGGCTACGAAAAAGACACTCTATGAAACGCCCACTCCGGCATCCGACAAGAAAAAAGCCCTGCAGACCGCCCTGGCACAGATCGACAAGAGCTTCGGCAAGGGCACGGTGATGCGCCTGGGAGACCGGCCTGAAATGAATGTGGAGGCAATTCCCACCGGGTCCCTGGCTTTGGATGCCGCCCTTGGAATCGGCGGCGTGCCCAAGGGACGGATCATTGAGATCTACGGCCCGGAATCCTCCGGCAAAACCACTCTGGCGCTGCATATTCTGGCAGAGGCCCAGAAGCGGGGCGGAGAGGTTGCCTTTGTGGACGCGGAGCACGCCCTTGACCCGGTGTATGCAGCTGCCTTGGGCGTGGACACGGATAATCTTTTGGTTTCTCAGCCCGACACCGGCGAGCAGGCTCTGGAGATCACGGACGCTCTGGTTCGTTCCGGCGCCGTGGATGCGGTGGTTGTGGACTCCGTTGCCGCCCTGGTTCCCAAGCAGGAAATCGAGGGGGAAATGGGTGACACCTTTGTGGGCCTCCAGGCAAGACTTATGTCCCAGGCACTGCGGAAGCTGGCGGGAACCATCTCCAAGACCAACTGCGTTGTGATATTCATCAACCAGCTTCGTATGAAAATCGGCGTGATGTACGGCAACCCGGAAACCACCACCGGCGGCAATGCTCTGAAATTCTATGCCTCCGTTCGTTTGGATGTTCGCAGAGTGGAGTCCATCAAGGAAGACGGCAACGTGGTTGGCAACAAAACCAGGGTGAAGGTAGTCAAGAACAAGGTTGCGCCTCCTTTCCGGGAAGCGATTTTCGATATCATGTATGGCCAGGGTATCTCCAAATGGGGAGAACTGGTGGATTTGGCGGTTCAGATGGATATCGTGCAGAAGAGCGGCAGCTGGTTCAGCATGGGCGATGAGCGCATCGGCCAGGGTAAGGACAGCGTGAAAGCCTATCTGCAGGCAAACCCCGAGCTTGCAGAGCGGGTTGAGGCCCAGGTGCGGGAAAATCTCTGGAAGCTTTCCGGCGGTGCACCGAAGGCTCCGGCCAAAGCGGCGGAGCGGCCTGTTGCGGTAAGCGCCGACGATTTCGACGATGAGGATTGAGCTTCTGAAAACAACCCCGGACCGGGCGGGACGGTTCTTCGTCCAGTTTGCCGATGGGAGTGTTTTGCGGCTTTACCGGCAAACGGTGGAGGATTTTGCCCTGTACACCGGCAAAGAGCTTTCCCAGGAGGAATACCGGGATCTGAAACGGGCAGCGCAGCAGCTATCCGCCAAAATGAGAGCGGTGCGGATCGTCTCCGCTTCCAGCGTATCCAAAACGGAGCTGGAAAGCCGCCTGATTCAGAAAGGGGAAAACCCTGCCGACGCAAAGCAGGCGGTGAGTTGGATGGAGGAGCTTCATCTTCTGGACGATCAAAAAACCGCCGAGCAAATCGTCCATTCCTGCATTGGCAAGGGGTATGGCCTTGCCAGAGCAAAGCAGGTTCTCTATGAGAAACGGATTCCCAAGGCGCTTTGGGAGGATGTGCTGGCAGACTATCCCGATCAAAAGGAAACGATTTCCGCGTTTCTCAAAGCAAAAATTACTGACACATCGGATCAGCGGCAGATCAAGCGGGCTGTGGATTCCCTCATGCGGAAAGGACACAGCTACCGCGTGATTCGGGAGGCCCTCAGTGAACGCTCCCTTGATTCAGATGATTTTCCGGAGGATGAATAAATGGCTGTAATTGGATTTATTTCCCTTGGCTGTGCGAAAAACCAAGTGGACTGTGAGCGCATGATGTACCGCGTTCAGGAAGCGGGGTATCAGGTCAGCGGTGAAATTACCGGCTGTGATGTGGTGGTTATCAATACCTGCGGCTTTATTGATTCTGCCAAGTCGGAGGCCATCGACCATATTCTCATGGCCGGAGCGCTGAAGGCAGAGGGAAAAATCGGAAAAATTCTGGTGACCGGCTGCCTTTCCCAGCGATATCAGGGTGAAATCATCCAGGAAATGCCCGAGGTAGACGGCATCCTGGGAACCGGAAACTATACGGATATCGTGCCCGCCATTGAGGCGCTTCTGTCCGGAAACACGGTCTCCCAATTTGATTCCATTGATTCTCCGGAGGAAGAATCCTGGCGCATTCTCACAACCCCCCAGCATTATGCCTACATCAAAATTGCGGAGGGCTGCGACAATCACTGCTCCTATTGTGTGATCCCGTCTCTGCGGGGGAAATACCGCAGCCGCCGGATGGAGGATGTGCTCGACGAGGCCAAAATGCTGGCAAACACCGGCGTAAAGGAGCTGATCGTGGTCGCCCAGGACACCAGCCGCTATGGGACGGATTTGCCGGGGCATAAGCGTCTGCTGCCCCAGCTTCTTACCGAGCTTGCAAAGATCGAGGGGCTCCATTGGATTCGGGTTCACTATGTCTATCCGGATGAAATTGACGATGATTTTATTCGTGTCATGGCAGAAGAACCAAAAATCGTGAAATATCTGGATATTCCCATTCAGCACTGCAATGATCGCATTCTGGAGCTGATGAACCGCCGGGGCAATGGAGCTTTTCTCCGGGCACTGTTCCATAAGCTTCGGTCTCAAATCCCCGGCCTGGTGATTCGCACCAGCCTGATCACCGGCTTGCCCGGTGAGGGAGAGGCGGAGTTCCAGGAGCTGATGGATTTCCTTCGGGAGCTGCGTTTGGAACGTGTGGGCGCTTTTCCGTTCTCTCCCGAAGAGGGAACAAAGGCCGCCCAGATGGAGCATGTGGATGCGGAAGTGGCCATGGAGCGGGCACAGCGGGTGGAGTTGCTGCAGTCGGAGATCATGGATGCATACAACGCTTCTTTGATCGGCAAAACCATGGAGGTTCTGGTAGACGGCTTTGATGAGGAGTATGAGCAGTTTTATGGCCGCACCTATGCCGATTCTCCGGAAATCGACGGAAGAGTCTGGATCTCCTCCCAGGAACCTTTGCAGGAAGGAGCCTTTGTTCAGGTTACCATTGACGGCGTTCAGGATGGGGATTTGATGGGTTTTGCAGCCGAGGAGGAATTAGAATGACAACTGCCAGTAAGATCACCTTGGTCAGAGTCTTTTTAATCCCGTTGGTGATGGCGGCTATGTATTTGAGCCATGGGAATTCCGGCGTCTGGATGTATATTTCCCTGTTCCTCTTTATTTTGGCAAGCGTGACGGACTACATCGACGGCCAGATTGCCAGGAAATGCAACCAGGTAAGCGACTTCGGAAAATTTTTGGATCCGTTGGCGGATAAGCTGCTGACCATCGCGGTGATGACCATGTTCTGCGAATGGGGGCGTTTCCCCGCCTGGGCATTGATGATTGTACTTACCCGGGAATTTGCGGTGACCGGACTTCGGCTTGTCGCGGTGGGAAAGGGCACCGTGATTGCGGCGGGGTGGAGCGGTAAGGTGAAAACCGCCAGCACCATGGTCGGGCTGTGCGTGATAATGGTTTTCCCGCAGAATGGGGTTCTCATCTGGCTGGTTACCGCTGTGATCATATTGACTACGGTGTATTCCGGTATGGAGTATTTTATTCAGAATTGGAAATGTCTCTGGGAATGAACCGATTCACCCCCGCAGAAGCGGGGGTGAATGTTTGTGTGGATTTTTCAAGGGAGATGTGCTATAATCAGAAAGCATTTTAACAAAATGAGGGAATGAATATGAACGAAAAAGAAATTGGAGAAATTCGACGCCATCTGCGCCGTGACCGCAGCAATATGACTGCCATTTTCGGCTGCTTTGTAAACGATAATAAGGAAATCATCGCCGAATATCGGTCCAGCACCGGCATCATGTCTGAAAATGAAGCGGATAAATATTATGCGATCCTTCGCAAGGTTCTGTCCGGTTCTGTGGGGAAGAATCTCATCGATTTGACCTTTCAAACCAGCCAGGTTGCCGGAAGCCCGGAGCATGATCTGCTGATGAAGCTGCGGGAATCCAAGCTCCAGGATGAAGCGCTCCGGGGAGAGCTGTATCAGAAGATCATCGATCATTTGGTATTGGAGGGGAATTATCTGATTCTCTTGGGCTGCGATTCCTATGATGTCCCCTTTAAGAGCAAAGACAACTCCCTGCAAAACGATTCTTCCGACGAAACCTTTACCTATATCCTCTGCGCTATCTGCCCCGTGAAGCAGACAAAGCCCAATCTGCACTATGTCCCGGAGGAGAAAACCTTTCATGACGGCGCTATGAATCAGCCGGTGTCCGCGCCGGAGCTGGGCTTCCTTTTTCCGGCCTTTGACAATCGCTCCACCAATATTTACAACGCCCTCTACTACACCCACAACACCAAGGAGCATCAGCAAGCCCTGGTGGAAGCGGTGTTCCATACCCCCATCCCCAAGCCGGCGGCAGAGCAGAAAAAGTGCTTTGAGGCGCTTCTGACCAATGCTCTGGGGGATGAATGCAACCTGGATGTGGTTCAGACCGTCCATGAGCAGCTCTGTGAGCGTATGGAGCTTCACAAGGAAAGCAAGGTGCCCGACCCGCTGCTGATCGACAAGGAAATCCTGAAGGATGTGCTCACCTCCTGCGGCGTTTCTGAAGCAGGAGTCTCCAAATTCAGCGTTCAATACGATGAAGCCTTTGGTTTTGAAGCCGAGCTCCATCCCAAGAACATCATTGACAGCAAGCACTTTGAAATCCATACGCCGGACATTGCCATCAAGGTTGACCCCACCAGAACGGATCTGGTGGAAACCCGGGTCATCGGCGGGGTGAAATATATCCTGATCAATGCGGATGAAAATGTGGAAGTCAACGGTGTCAGCATCCATTTCCAGGAAAACAGGGAGCAGGAAGCTGCAAACGTATAAGAATACCCCCCACAGCAGCAAGAACTTGCCGCCTGTGGGGGATTCCATTATTTACTGTTTTTCACGGCGTTCAGAATGATCTCGGCGCACTGTTCAAAGCCCAGAGCGCTGGTATCCAGGCAGATGTGATAATTCTGGGAGAGACCCCAGGTGCGGCCGGTATAGTGCTGATAGTTCAGACGCCGGCGTTTATCCCGGGCGGCGATCCTGGCCTCCGGATTCTTTTCATCGGGATTTGCCTCCAAAACTCTTGCCACACGGGAGGGAATGTCTGCGTGGAGGTAGACATTCAAAACATCCTTCCGGTCCTTGAGTATGTAGTCGGCGTTGCGGCCCACAATCACGCAGGGCCCTTTCTCTGCAAGCTGGAGAATAACCTTGCACTGGACATTCCAAAGAAAATCAGAGGTGGAAAGACCGTTCATGACTCCGGGAACCCCCTGGGGCGCAAAGGCGTAGGAGAATACACTGCCGCTGGGGGAGTGCTCGCCATGCTCTTCGATAAATTTGGGAGCAAAGCCGGATTCCTCGGCAACATGCTCTACCAGCTTTTTGTCGTAGAAAGGAATACCCAGTTTTTCGGCAACCAACCGGCCCACCGGAAGACCGCCGGCACCGTATTCTCTGCTGATGGTGATGATCTTTTTTTCCATAATCATTGCCTCCTTACTGAGTGGTTACTATCATTATAGTCACTTTCACTGAAAATGTCAACCAAAAACCGTATCAATTAGTGAGGCTGTTGGGTGAAAATGTCTATTTTGCCAAAATTGCCACAAATGCGGACAGCGCGTTGACCATTGCGTCTCCGGAAACGCAGAAGAGTGGATCGCAGTCAGCCCGGCCATCGTTCACGCAAACATGCCAGGTTCCCTCCGGCAGGGGAAGGCCGACACCGTAGATGCCCGGATTAAAGGCGGCAATGATTGTTTCCTTTTCGTTTTCCAGAATAAAGGCGGTGAGCTCCTCCGGCGCATTGTACAGCAGCCGAATGCGTTGGGATACCATCCCGGCATCGCTCATGCGGAATAATTCGTGGGCTTTTCGCAGAGAAAGCAGTCCTCGATAGTATTGGACGGTTTTCTGGACCTCAGGTTCCTTCAGCCGGTTCCACTTGATGCCGTTGATGCGGTCGGAGGAGCGGTAGCTGTTCTCTAAATATCTGCCGGATAAGGTCTTTTTGGAACGGAGCATTTCTTCTCCCGCCTGAAAGAACGGGATGCCGGTACTTAGCAGATTAAAGGCCGCCGCAAGACGGCTGCGCTTTGCAAGCTCCTCTTCCTCCGCATAGGGCAGGGCTTCCGCAATCCGGTCGTGCAGGGTGTGGTTATCGTGGCAGGAGACGTAGTTGACAATTTGCCTCGGGTCATTGCTCCAGCCCGTCCGGCCCTGAAAGCATCGCAGCAAGCTTTCCTTTGGTACCATGGCCCCGGACACAAAACCGGGCAGATGGCAGTCAAACACGGAGCCTCGGAGGGTATCCCGCATGGTATCGTTAAAGAATGCAAACTCCGGAAGCATCCAGGCGTTTCCCTGAACGGCGAGAGGAACGTTTTCTTTCGTGACCTGGGTATTCAGATTCCAGCCCTCGCCGTAAAACAGGACATGGGGATGCTTCTTTCTCACGGTGGCAATGATCTTTTGAATGGTGGCCACATCCAGCAGTCCCACCAGATCAAACCGGAAGCCGTCAATGTGGTATTCATCCGCCCAGTAATTTACGGAATCCACAATGAATTTCTGAACCATGGATCGCTCCGAAGCGGTGTCGTTGCCGCAGCAGGACCCATTGGAAAGAATGCCCTGAGGGTTCTCCCGGCTAAAGTATCCCGGGACAATCTGATTCATGGAGAAATCAAAGGTGTGATAAACATGGTTGTATACCACATCCAGGATGACGCCCAAACCGTTCTGATGCAGCGCCTGTACCAGCTGCTTCATCTCCCGTACCCGCACGAACCCGTCATAGGGATTGGTGGAATAGGATCCCTCAGGCACGTTAAAATTGGCCGGATCATAGCCCCAATTGTAGCTTTTTCCGGGATTGGCTTCGTCCACGGAGCCATAGTCGTAGACGGGCATGAGATGGATGTGGGTGATGCCCAGCTCCTTAATATGCGCCAATCCGGTGGGGAGGCCGGAACGGTTTTTGGTTCCTGTTTCCGCCAGACCAAGGAATTTCCCCCGATGTCTGATTCCGGAGCAGGCCAGGGAAGAGACATCCCGAATGTGGAGCTCGTATATGGCATAGTCCGTATTGTTGGGAGATTGGATGGGAGAGCAGTCCTGCTCCCAGCCTGCCGGGTTGGTGGATTTCAGGTCGCAGACCATGGCACGCTTTCCGTTCACGCCGGTGGTCACCGCGTAGGGATCACAGGCCTCCACGGTGTTTCCGTTCACGGCTACCAAATAGGTGTAGTATACGCCGTTCAGATTTTCCGGAACAGAGGCGATCCAGGTTCCGTTCCGGTCGGGGGTCATGGATACGCTGCGGATAAGATCCTGCTGTCCCGGTGTACCGGAGCGGTATAGGCGAACGGAAACCGCATCGGCAGTAGGCGCCCAAAGGCGAAAAAAGGTCTCATTGGGGCCCCAGGTGGCGCCAAGATCCTTTCCGGAATAGGTAAATCTCTCTTCGAAAGCTTCCGTGCTGTAGTCTGCGTACATGAATCGATTCTCCCTTCTTTTGCTGCTTGCATCATACCACAAGGGAGCTCCGGTGTAAAGGCTGGGGACGGCAAAACACCGGCTTCCCAGGGGGAGACCGGTGCGTGGCGTTTTTAGGAAAGCTGAGCGATGGCACTGCGGATGCGGGCAGCTGTGGCATCATAGCCCAGAATCTGCATCACGGTGTAAAGGTCCGGGGAATTGGTCTTTCCCGTTACCGCCAGCCGCAGGAAGGTGGATACATCCGCAACCGTTCCGGCGAATGCGGAGGGGTCGGCCTTGTAGGCTTTCATATCCGTGGTGAAGCCCAGCTCCGTGGTGATCTCTTTTACCTTGTCGAACCAGGTGTTAGAATCGTCCGCAAAGTCGAAGCGCTCCAGGAATTTTTCCAGAGCCGAGCGAATGACCGCTTTGTCAAATTTTTCATCAAAGCAGGGAGTCTCCAGATACGCATCGTAGAAGAATCCCATATAGGGCTTGGCATCGGACCAGGTTGCCAGATCCTTGCGGGGCTTTTTGCCGCCGCGGCCAATGGCAAGGATCCTGATTGCGAATTCCGGATCGGCTTCCAGCTTGCTGCCGAAGTCCGGGTCGAACTCTTTGGCCCACTCCAGCAGAAGCGCATACACCTGAGCGGCATCCATTTTGGCGATTTCGTTTTTGGAGACATCGCACAGCTTGGAGTAGTCAAAGAGGTTGCCTGCGGGATTCAGTTTTTTGGGGCTGAATTTAAATTCGGAAGAGGGAGCGGTGGGATTGGCCCGGCGCCAGTCCTCGTAATTGGAGTTCAGCAGCGTCATGATATATTCATACACGGCCTGAACAGGGAAACCCTCTTTCTTGTAATAGGTCAGAGCCAACTCCGGGTCCTTGCGTTTGGACAGCTTCCGCTTGGAGCTGCCATCCATCTTCTGCAGCGGTCCAATGTGCACATACTTGGGCAGCTTGAAGCCCAGAGCCTTGAACAGCTGAATGTGGAACGGAAGGCTGGGCAGCCATTCGTCGCCCCGAACCACATGGGTGGTGTGCATCAGATGGTCGTCCACCGCATGAGCGAAATGATAGGTGGGAATTCCGTCGGATTTCAGAAGCACCTGATCGATGTTGTTTTCCGTCACCGTCAGCTCACCCTTGACCAGATCGTTAAACTTAAACTGCCTGGACACATCGCCATTGGAGCGGAAGCGAAGCACCCAGGGGGAACCGGCTTCGATCTGCGCCTGAATATCCTCTATGGGACGGTCCCGCCAAATGGCGTACTGGCCATAGTAGCCGGTGGTTTCCTTGGCGGCCTCCTGCTTTTCCCGCATGGAAGCCAGCTCTTCCTCGGTGCAGAAGCAGGGGTAGGCCATGCCCTCCTGCACCAGCTTTTTGGCATAGACATGATAGATATCCGCCCGCTGACGCTGGCGGTAGGGACCGTAGGAGCCGTTGTCGCCGTCGATGGTAGCACCCTCGTCAAAGTGGATGCCGTAATGCTTCAGCGTTTCGATCAGCACCTCCACCGCGCCGGGAACCTCCCGCTTGGCATCGGTATCCTCCACCCGCAGGAAGAGTACGCCGCCGCTCTGGTGGGCCATACGCTCAGAGGTCAGCCCCTGAACCAGATTTCCCAGATGGACAAACCCGGTGGGGGAGGGGGCCATTCTGGTGATAACCGCTCCCTCCGGCACATTTCGCGGAGGGTATTTGGCTTCCAGCTCCTCCGGGGTCATGCTGACGTGGGGGAACAGAAGCTCTGCCAGTGCAAAGTGATCCATTGTTTCTACCTCTTTTTGATGATTTGAAATATAATATACCATTGCTCTTTCCAATTGTCAATTTTTACGTTGCGTTTTTCCGGCGCATATGGTAAAATACTGAAAACCGATTATTACCAAGAAATCGAGGCGCTTACAATGGACGAAATCAAAGAGAAAAAGAGAATGCTTTCCGGGATCAAGCCTTCCGGAGACCTGACCCTGGGCAGCTACCTGGGTGCCATTAAGAACTGGTCTGCCAGAGCGGAGGAGTACGACTGCTTTTATTTTATGGCTGACCTCCATGCCATTACCGTGCGCCAGAGCCCTGCCGATCTCCGGCGGCGCACCCTGGAGCAGCTGGCCCAGTATATCGCCTGCGGCCTGGACCCGGAGAAGAACACCCTGTTCATCCAGAGCCATGTTCACCAGCATGCCGAGCTTGGCTGGGTGCTGAATTGCTATGCCATGTTCGGTGAATTGAGCCGCATGACCCAGTTTAAAGATAAGTCCGCCAAAAATGCCGACAACATCAATGGCGGCCTGTTTACATATCCCAGCCTGATGGCGGCGGATATTCTGCTGTATCAGCCGGACTATGTACCGGTGGGAGAGGACCAGAAACAGCATGTGGAGCTGTGCCACACCATCGCCCGGCGCTTCAACGGCATTTATGGGGATGTTTTCAAAATCCCGGAGCCCTATGTGCCGAAGGTCGGGGCACGAATCATGAGCCTGACCAATCCCACTGCGAAAATGTCCAAGTCTGAAAACGAGGATACCGGCCGGGTTCTGCTGATGGATCCCCCAGAGACCATTATGCGGCAGTTCAAACGGGCCATCACCGATTCCGATACGGAGAATTGTGTCCGCTACGACAAGGAAAACAAGCCCGGCGTCTCCAATCTGATGACCATCTATTCCGCCTGCACCGGGAAAAGCTTTCCGGAAATCGAATCGGAGTTTGCCGGCTGCGGTTACGGCAAATTCAAGCCGGCGGTGGGCGAGGCCGTGGTGGAGACCCTGCGTCCCATCCGGGAGGAAGCCGCCAGAATCATGAAAGACAAGGCCTACCTGGAGCAGGTCTATCAGGACGGCGCCAGAAAGGCAAGCTACGTCGCCGAAAAAACCCTTCGCAAGGTCTACAAAAAGGTTGGTTTTGCCGCAAGATAAAAGAAAAGCCGTTCATGGGTTCAAAATTCCGTGAACGGCTTCTTCCTATAAAAACAGATAAATGACCAGAGTCAGTAAAGCGGCATTCTGATCCTTGCTGGAATTGCCGGACATCAAAAGCAGCAGCAGCACCACTATCAAATCCTCAGTGTCGAAGTTCTGTGGCAGCAGCCCTTTCAGAAAGCTCCCAACACTCACCGTCTGGCCATCATGGTAAGGAACATTCCGTGGGGATGGCGCACTGTGGGACTGATAGCCATAGCTTCTGGGCTGGGGCGCAAAGGATGCATTTGGCTTCTGGGTTGCTTCCTTTGGAACGGCTTCCTGACGGTCGGGCGGACGTTCCTCCTGCCGCTGGGGATTGGTAACGGGTTCCGGCACCCGGCTTCGGCGAAAGGAGCCGTCCGCCTGGGGAATATAACGATTATACATGGCACTACCTTCTTGAAAGCGGAGATTGTCCCCGAATGTTTACCATCTCTGATGCGATACCGGCCATTTTTGCAGCGTGCATGGCCCGCTCCAGCTTTTGCAGCTTTTGCCTGCTCAAATAGGGCCCCAGCGCCTTTAAAAGCGATTCCTGGTTTTTGTCGATGGAACCACGTTCCATCAACCCGGCGATTTTATTCAGCAGATTGGGGTTAAAGGCTGGTTCCCTGCTCGCCGGTTCTGCGTTCTGCTGAGGTGGCGCGGTGGAATTGGTGCTTTGCCGCTGGGTCTCCGACTGATTCAGAGCCTGGGCCAGGGACATGATCTGCTGCATCATGGCGGGATTGGACAGGATGGAATTCAGCTTTTCATCTAATTCGCTCATTGCTCGCCTCGGATTTTCTGCACCAGATCCTGCGCTTCCTTGGTTGAAAGCATTTGGCTGAGCATTTCCTTCGCCTGGGAGAAATCCCCCGCC
The DNA here is from genome assembly GCA_034104845.1 of Faecousia sp. Taxonomy (GTDB): domain Bacteria; phylum Bacillota; class Clostridia; order Oscillospirales; family Oscillospiraceae; genus Faecousia. The sequence continues at coordinate 32,652 of JAXECZ010000140.1, forward strand.
TCCGCCTGATGCATGGCTTCCTCAAAGCGCGCGTCCCTTTTTTCCTGGATCAAGCGCATCAGCTCCCGGCCAGCAGGGGAGTTGGCTATTTTTAATAATTCCGAAAAGTCGATACCACCGAGATCCTTTGCCATATAAACGCCTCCCATCATGGCAAGTTGCTTCGTTCTCTCTTTACTATATGTCCGTGGAATGCCGGATGTGTATGGATTTCCAGCGGCGGGAATATGAATATTTCTTGAAAAAGAAGAATTCCTGTAGAAAAACCGGCTTTGATGTGGTATACTTATCGTAAGATTACGTTAGGGAGTAGTTGACTTGAAAATTCTGGTTTTTTCAGACTCTCATTCCTCCCGCCGGTTTATGCGTCAGTGTGTGGACGCATTAAAGCCCGATGGGGTCATCCACCTGGGAGATATGGTTCAGGACGGGGAGGTCATCTCGGAGGAGTATCCCCAGCTTTCCTATTACCAGGTTGCAGGCAACTGTGACCGTGGGCGGGTCGTGCCCGGCTTTCCGGAAATACGGCTAGAAGAGCTGGGCGGGGTTCGTATCTACATGACCCATGGGCATCTGCAGGGGGTCAAGCTGTATTTGGACAAGCTGATTCTGGATGGCCAGCGCTGCCGGGCGGATGTGATTCTCTACGGTCATACCCACGAGCCGGATTGCCGCAGGCTCCCGGAGGGGCAGTGGATCATGAATCCAGGCAGTGCCGGATACGGCGGGACTGCCGGATGGATTCTCATAGAGGGCGGTTCGGCAGAGTGCCGAATCATCCGCCAAAGGGATATGGAGGAAGCGCTATGATCATTGCGGTGGACATTGGAAACAGCAATATTGTGATCGGGGGCATTCAGGACGATCAGATTCTCTTTGAAGCGAGACTTCGTACCGATGCCACCAAAACCTCGGATGAATACAGCATTGATCTGAAAATGATCTTCGATATTCACCGGCTCCGGCTGGAAAGCATCCAGGGCTCCATCATTGCGTCGGTAGTGCCTCAGGTTTTGAACGCCATCAAAACCGCGTTGTGGAAGCTCACCGGGAAAAACAGCCTGGTGGTGGGCCCCGGCGTGAAAACCGGCTTGAACATCAAGCTGGAAAACCCCACTCAAACCGGTGCGGACTTGGTGGTGGGCTGCGTCGCCGCCATGAGGGCTTTCAAGCCGCCGCTGATCGTGGTGGATATGGGCACGGCCACAACCATCGAGGTGGTGGATGCCTCCGGCGCGTTCATCGGCGGCTGCATTTGCCCCGGCGTAAAAATTTCTTTGGATGCCCTGACCCAGCGGACGGCACTGCTGCCCGGACTTCAGCTGGATCAGCCTAAGAGAGCCATTGGAAGAAACACCGTGGACTGTATGCGGAGCGGAACCATGCTGGGTACTGCCTGCATGATAGATGGTATGATTGCCCGCATGGAAGAAGAACTGGGCTGCAAAACCACCGTGATCGCAACCGGCGGTATTGCAAAATTTATAGTTCCGCTGTGCCGCTCCGAGATCCACTATGAGAAAAATCTGATTCTCAAGGGCTTGGCGTATATTTACCGGGAGAATACGCGGCAGTCAGCTGATTCGGACCAGAATCACCATCCAGACTGTGAGCATCACCCCGGCAGCAAGCCCGCCGAGAATATCCAATAGCTTCTTCTGGTAATAGCTTGTGTCCGCCTCGTTGGGATAAGCGGGGCAATAATGGGAAGAATGTCGATAGATGTCATTTCTTTTTTTCATGATGAGTTCTCCTCCTTTTGCCAGAGCATTACCGGCTGATGGAGAAATCATACCGCAAATGATGTCCGATAATTCGGACATATAAATCACAATTTCGTTGCAGTTCGGGAGGTATATATGGCAAAGACAGTACAAAGCAGATTTGCAAATCCAAATCAAAAGGCACCCGAGGGATCTTTAAAGAAGACAATTGGTTCCGTGGTGATGTTCTGCTACAGGGCCCGTAAATTCATCATGGCTCTGCCGGTGGCCTACTACGCCCTGCGGATCGCCATCTACAACAGCGTCCGTCTTCCCTCGGAGGTTGGCATCTTTCTGCAAAACAACGGTAATTTTCTGCGGATGATTGACCGGGGGACCGCTGTGGTGGTGCCGTTGGCGGTTACCTTTGGCTGCCTGGCGCTGATGATGTTTTCCAGAAAGGCTATGTATGCTTGGGCCATCAGCATCTTCTCCCTGGCGCTTCCGCTTCTGATCCTCATCAGTAATATTTATCCAGCTTGACAAATTGTTTCCGCTTCGTTCAACCTTTCTTCACCAATCGCAGTTCGGTTGTGGTATACTGTACACAACGGAGCCGGTGGAGGAAATTGATGCCGCGGAAATCTCTGCGGATGTCCGACAATTTCGCTCGTGACAGATCGGTGGACGTTTTTAAAATAGATAAATACGGAAAAAAGGCAGCGGCTGAAAAACCGCTGCCTTTGAGTATTTTCGTAGTTAAATACCGGAATTTAAATCCTGAACCTTTTTGTTTTTGCCGTAGTACGCGCAGATATAGCATACAAAAGAAACGCCCAGGAAGCAGGCATCCACCAATGCAATCAGGTTCACGATCTCGTGGGGGATGCCGGGAAATAAAACCAGTGCAATCAGGCTGATAAACAGGACGGTGGTGCACACCTTTCCAATCATCAAAGCACCGGGGAGCATTTTACCGTTCAGGTAGGCGATGATCAATGCAATCAGCTGAAAGCTTTCTTTGATCACCAGAAGACCCAGCACCGGATAGAGCACCGGGTAGTTCATGGACAGGCAAATCAGCAGTGCTGCCTGGGTGGCTTTGTCGGCCACAGGGTCCAAAAGCATCCCCAGAGTTGAAATCATGTTGCATTTTCTGGCGATTTTCCCGTCGATCATGTCCGTCAGGCAGGAAAGCGCCAGTACAAGCCCTGCCGCGACATACTGATACGTTCCCTCTGCGGTCAAATACAAATAAACGTAGAGCGGAATTAACAGAAGACGGGACAAGCTGAGCAAATTCGGTATGGTAAAAACCTCTTTTTTCCAGTTTAACGTGAACATGGATGATCCTCCGTGGCAGTAAAACGCTGAGCCACCTCTTCACCTGATACCGGCGAAACAGTGTAAACAAAAAATGTAGACTTGATATATTATAGTCGTTTCTATTTCATTTATCAAGTTTTTTATCAACTTTTTATACTTTTCATTTTCTGTGACGGTTTGCGATCATCTCTGATAGAGCAAACTGCAAAATCAGGTTTTTCCAGGTGGCTTTATCCAGCTTGCCGCTTACCGGCAGGGCGTTCATCCGCTGAAATTCCGAAAGGGAATTGACCATGAGCGCATCCATACTGCCGGACAGCTCCGGCGGACAGATGCAGCAGTATTGTTCCGCGATCTGAGCAAGCATACACTGGGCGATTTTGAGCCTTGGGCTCTGATTTCCTTGGGTAAAGGGGAATTCCTCCTGATATTCATATTCTGTCGTTCGAGGGGGAGACAGCACCTCCATGGCCTCGTCATACAGCTTTACAATTTCCTCCCAGGTTTGCAGGTTTGTGATGCCCGTTGCGGGCAGACCCCGATTTCGCTGAAAGGTGACAACGGCTTTTTGGGTTTCCGGTCCATATATTCCATTCGGAATGATTCTCTGGTATTCATCGCTGAACAGCGCGATGGCACGGAGCATTGTTTGCAGACTCCGAATCGGCTGATTGACAAATCGACGTTCCGGGATCATCGACTCACCTCCTGCCGTGGGGTATCCCGATCTCCTCCGGAAAGGGGATTGCCCGGATACTGGGTCATCTCCGCCGTCCTTGTAAACCGGTTTCGGCTATTGCTGTTCTGGCCGGCAAGCGCACCGGTCAGAGGCAGCCTTTCAAAATCTCTCAGGCTGGTATCCTCAATTCCGATGAACTGATTGTAGATGGCCTCCCAGGTGTCATAATTGACAATTCCGGTTTCCGGCAGGCCGAATCTTTGCTGGGCGGCAAGGACGGCATTCCTTGTTTCGGGGCCGAAAATACCGTCCACTGCAATTTGGGGGATTTCGGAAATATAGGCTGACAGCACCCGGAGCATATATTGCAGCTGCTCCACCCGGACGCCCCGGTCGCCTTGCTGTATGGGATTATTGCTGGCCCAGGCGATGTTATAATAGGTCTGCCCCTGGCTTTGCAGCTCGGCCAGATTGGTTACAGCGGTGTAAAGGCGCACCAGCTCATACCAGGTGGCCTTACCGACGATGCCATCTACCTGCAAATTGAATATCTCCTGAAATTTCCGGACGGCTGCCTCGGTTTGCTCTCCAAAGATGCCGTCAATCGGGGAGATTTTCGGAATTGCAGGATAGTTTTCCCCGATTCGGTTCAGCTCCGTTTGAATGATCACCACATAGGGACCGATATTTCCCCGGCGCAGCGGTGTGTCGGGATAGGAGGAGGTATATTCTTTGACCGGCGCATCATAGACGATTTCCACATTGCCGTAGTAATTCCTGAGGATCTGGGTGGAGTTGTAGCCCTGCTGTGCCAGCTCCTGGCTGCCCCACTGGCTCAGGCCCTCGCAGGTCACGGTGGTGCCGTTGCAGTATTTTGCGGCCAAGGGTTCCACGAAGCCCGGACGGCGCAGATAGTCGTTGAACATTTCCTCCGCCAGACGGGCGATGTTTGTGAAATAGCTTCGGCCGTAAACAAAATACTGGTCATAGGCCGTATTGTTGGTGATGTCAAAATCATATCCCCGGCTGCGGTAAAACTCGGTGTAAACCCGGTTCAGGGCAAAGGAAACAATGGCCAGGATGTTTGCCCGGAGGGCACTTTCATCCCAGGTGGGATAGATCTCACTGGAAGCTACATTCTTGATATAGTCCACGAAATCAACGGTCACATTTGGCGCGTCGTCCCCCGGCGCTCCCAGATGAACCGTTATGTTTTGAGGTACATATGGGATAACTGTCGGCATTTCATTCCTCCTTACAGGTTTTGCGGAGGCGTCACCACATAGGCGCTGTCCGTCTCACCCAGGGGAAGCTGGGAGAGGGGAATCATTTTCAAATCCTGAAAGGTCAGTGTATCCGCAAATACCTGAATGTTTTTGGATTCAAATGGTCCATACCCATCCCGATAGGCGGTCAGATTCACCACGGCGTAGGGCTTTTGCTCTGCACCGGGCTCCTGGCTTTCCGAGAAATTGGGCACTGGTATTTCGATTGGCGCGATCAATCCGCTCCGATCGGTCACACGCATGGCAATGGCGGTTTGATCCGGCGCAGTAACCACAACGGCAACATCCCGCAATGGGATTTGGGCGGTGCTGGTGTAGGCACGGGCTTGCAGATATCCGATTGTTGGCATAATATCCCATCCTTTCCATACTCCATTAGCTTATGCATCAGGTCAGAAAAGGGTGCGTCCGGGACAGAGCGAATCTGTCCCGGACGTTTATAGGAATGGCTTCATTTGGTGCACATTGGCGCTTTCTGTGTCCAGAAGCTTATTGGACAGCGCCTGTACGTCTCTGTCCTGCTCTGTCATCTGATGGAGGTTTTTCAGCCCCTTGATGACGCCGCTGGTGTTTCCCCGAATCATCATCGCAGCGATTTTGCTGTTCACATCCCCTCGGGATAATTTCATCCTGGTCATGCGGTCGGTCATAAATCGAATGGATGGATTCAGCTCCGGAAGCTCCCAATTTCTCTGCCTGGCGATTGCCTGGGCCTCGCTTTCAATGGCATCGTACTCCCGCAGCTGTGATTCCATGGCCCTGCGTAGCTCCGGTGCCATTTCGGATTCCAGGGCGCTTCGGATTCCCAGCTGCCCCATCTGCGTCGTTTTCAGAATGGAGGACAACACTTCTTTGCTGTTTTTCATTTCTATCACCCTGAACAGGATGTGCACATTCTGTCGAATTATTCAGGAACCCAATCCGTCCGGGATTCATATAATGAGCAGACGGAAGGATGTGGTAACGCAATGTGTGCCATTGCAGGCTGTATTCACTTGAAGCCATCCAGGGAAATCATGCAAAACATGCTGAAAACCATGTCCCGACGAGGGCCGGATGGACATGGAACGTTTCAAAGCCAGGAATGTACCTTCCTCCACGCAAGATTGGCAATTATCGATCCCCAGGGCGGCAAGCAGCCCATGGGATTGCACTTTGGGGATGAAGACTACACCCTGATTTACAACGGCGAGCTGTACAACACCCAGGAGCTCCGCCGGGAGCTGGAAAAAGCAGGACATCTTTTTCAGGAACACTCCGACACGGAGGTGCTGCTCCATGCCTATGCCCAATGGGGCAGCGGCTGTCTGGAGCGTTTGAACGGCATTTTTGCGTTCGCGGTCTGGGAGGAAAAGGCAAAGCGGCTGTTTCTGGCTCGGGACCGAATTGGCGTGAAGCCTCTTTTTTATTCGGAAAGCAATGGAGGACTGATTTTTGCCTCCGAAATCAAAACCATCCTTTGCCATCCAGCCATCAGGCCGGAATTGGATCTGGATGGCGCCTATCAGCTGCTCCTGCTGGGGCCGGGGAGAGTTCCGGGCAGCGGCGTGTTCCACGGGATCCGGGAATTGGAGCCCGGCTGGTACGGATACTATGAAAACCGTAGGCTGAAGCTGACCCAGTATTGGAAGCTGCGTGACCGATATCACACGGAATCCTTTGAGGAAACCTGCCAGCAGGTTCGTTTTCTGGTCACCGACGCAATAAAGCGCCAGATGGTGTAGGATGTTCCCATCGGGACGTTCCTGTCCGGCGGCCTGGATTCCAGCATCATCACCGCGGTTTGCGCCAAGGAAATGACACATAGAGGAATGGAGCTGCCCACATTTTCAGTTGGATATCTGAACAACGAAAAATTCTTTCAGCCAGGGAAATTCCAGCCGAATTCCGACGACGCGTATATCCATCTTATGTGTTCTTCCATCCAATCAGAGCACCACTGGATGATCCTGACACCGGAGGAACTGGCGGCGGAATTGGGAAATGCCACCGTTGCCCGGGATCTGCCAGGCATGGCGGATGTGGATTTCTCCCTGCTTGCTTTTTGCAGGGAGATTGGCCGGCGGGTCAAGGTTGCCCTTTCCGGGGAGTGTGCGGATGAGATTTTCGGCGGATATCCCTGGTATCGTGATCCGGAGGTGCGTTCCAAGGAAGGCTTCCCCTGGTCCCAGACAACCAGGCAGCGGACAGCGTTATTGACGGATTTTCTGAAAGAAAAGGGAAAGCCGGAGGAATTCGTGATGAATGCCTATTGGCAGACCTGCCGGGAAAGTGACATTCTTCCGGAAAACAGTCCCCTGGAGCGGAGAATGAAAGAGATGGTCAATCTGAATTTCCGGTGGTTCATGCAGACCCTGCTGGATCGGAAGGACCGGATGAGCATGTATTCCGGCTTGGAGGTGCGGGTGCCTTTCTGCGATTATCGCATTGCGGAATATCTGTATGGAGTGCCCTGGGCATTCAAGGATTATCAGGGCAGGGAAAAGGGGCTGCTGCGCCATGCGGTCAAGGATTTGCTCCCGGAGGAAATCCTCCAACGGAAGAAAAGCCCCTATCCCAAGACCTTTGACCCCCATTATGAGGAGCTGATGGCAGAAAGACTGAAAGCAGTTCTGGAGGAAAAGGATAATCCGCTGTTCTGCCTGATCCACCGGGAAAATCTCCTGACATATCTTACCCAGGAAAACGAATGGCCCTGGTATGGACAGCTGATGCGCCGGCCTCAGACCATGGCGTATCTGCTGCAAATCGAATTCTGGCTCAGAAGGTATCGGGTGGATTTCCGCTTTTAAAAAAGCTTCTTACGTCGAAAGGCCTGCTTCCCGGAAAGAAGCAGGCCTAAAAATTTTAGCTGAAAGGATATTCTTTGACGGATTTCATTTGGAGAGGAATGCGGACAAAGGAGTTAATAAGCTCCATGGCTCTTTCCTCGGAAATGGGCGTGAGGCCGGTTCCGTCCTGAGATTCGTCCAGCATCCAGCTTTCCTTTACGGCGTCATATTCCACCGTCATCAGCCCCTCCATCAGACCATCCTCGCCAATTTGGGAGTAGTAATGGTAAGGCTTTCCGTCCAGAAAGACATAAGATTCATACACATTTCCCTCACACAGGTAACCCTCATAGTAGCTGGAGGCGATTCCCTCGGTCAATCCGTTACGGATGGTCCAAATCGCGTGGATGTGGCCATCCCGTCCGAGAATCAATTCCTCCGTGCCGTCTCCGGTGATGTCCAGTAAGGTGTACTCCATGGTTTCCCAGAAATGCTCACAGGCAACATTTGGAGCTTTCTGCCATAGGCTGCATCCGTTTGCGCGATGGCTGTTTCATCCCGGGCCCAGTACAAGTCAATGATTTTTGAATCTTCCAATGGGTTCACATCCTTTCTTTGGCCTTCACCCTAGAAGTACATATTTCGCCTGTCTGCGTCACACCAGAAAAGCAAAAAAACGGAACAGAAAAGACGCCTGCTTCGGTTGGAAAACAGGCGTCAGAGAGGTTGAGCGGGTTACATCACAAACTGAATCACGCAGAACGCGGCGTAGATGCAAAGCAGTACGATGCCCTGGCTCCGGTGGAGCTTTTTGGTCAGCAGGGCGGGGATGGTCAAAAAGGCCATGACAAACAGCATCAGCGGAATGTCCAGCACCAGGGAGGCGTTGATTCCGAACAGGGTGCTGTTCTGGGGAATGGCGAAAGGTTTCAGTACTATGGCCACACCGGAAACCAGTACCAGGTTCAGAATGTTGGCGCCGATCACATTTCCGAGAGAGAGGGAGCCGTGGCCCTTGATCAGGGAGGTGATGGCGGTGACCAGCTCCGGCAGGGAAGTGCCCAGAGCCACAAAGGTCAGGGCAATCACGGATTCCGGCACACCCAGCGCCTGGGCGATCAGGGTACCGTTATCCACCAGCAGCTTGGCACCCACTGCGATCAAAGCGGCTCCTACAATCAGCATCAGAACGCTCATGCCCAGGGAGCGCTCCTGTTTCGTTTCCGTTTCCTGTTGGCTCTGACTCGGATTTTTCAGTCCCTGGCGAATGGTGAGAACCAGATACAATGCCAGAATGACCAGAAGCACAAAGCCGATGGGGCGTCCAAAATATCCGGTGAGATATGTGTTCAGACAGTAAATGATGGCTGCGGTAAAGAAGAAGCCCACAGGGAGCACCAGTGCTTTGGAATCAATAGGGGTAGGCCGCACCGCAACCGTAATGGCGGCAATCAAGGCGGTATTGCAGATGATGGAGCCAATGGCATTTCCGTAGGCGATCTCGCCGTGGCCGCTGATGGCAGAGGTGGCGGAGACCATCACCTCCGGCAAGGTGGTGCCCAGAGAAACCACGGTGGCGCCGATGATCAGCTCCGGCACATGGAAATGCTCGGCAATGTCCGTGGCACCGTCCACGAACCAGTCGCCGCCCTTGATCAGCAGCACAAGGCCCACAGCAAACAGCAAAACGGGAATCAGCATAAAAATTACTCCTTTACTTTCAAAAAATAAGCCTGAACATTCAATAGGAATGCCAGGCTGCTTTCAGAGGGAAATGCAGGTTGGAAACCTGACATGCATAAGTCTCGCAATTTGCGGCAGACCAGGTTAAAAAACCGGGACTGTTGATCTGCTGCGCGGTAAACGCTTGCTACTCCCTCATACAATATAGAATTGAATTAAAGGTATCATACGCTTCCGGAAAAGTCAAGCACTTTCCGGAAGCGTATGGAAATTTTACCGACGGATGGAATATTCCACCGGCGTATCGGCGGGCATCTCCAAAAGCTCGGGATGGGCCAGCAGCTCCTTGACCAAAGCCACGGTGCAGGAATAGTAATAGCCGTCGGCGATGCGCTCATCCAGGGTGATGCCGATGGGAACGACCTCGTGCAGGTCTGGGGTGCCGTCCTTTAAGTATTCCATTTTCATCTGCTTCTTGCCGATCACGATGAAGCAGGAGTTGGTGCCCCAGTTCACCAGATGGTGATAGCCGCACTCCAAACCAATGGAGCCCAGATTGGACAGGAAGATGGAGGCGTGATTGGGGTCGCTGCCGATGATGCTCTGGGGGGCCCAGCCGTGCTTGTCCAGCCAGAGGACCGTCTTGGCAATCAGATTAATCATCCACTGGGGGAATTTGGCAACGATGTCCATGGCCCCGGTGGAGGTATCGGAAACAACGTCCTCCCGCTTGGTCTGATGAATCACATCCATAATCTTTTTGTGATAGGAGTCCATGGTCTCCTTGGGGTCAAACTTGAAGTTGGCCAGACTTTCTTCCGCCTTGTCGCTGAATTTCTTTTTCACGGTAAAGGCAATGTCGATCTCATTTTTCTGATAGAGCTTGTTGTTGCACACAAACCGATTCATCCTGGGCCGAAGCACAAAGGCCTTGCCCACGGCGCAGCCGATCACATGGAAAAAGGTATACTTATCCTCGGTAAGGCCCTGGTTTTTCTTCTCCAGGTAGGCTTCCAGGGGCCGTAAATCCAGGTCAAAGCTGATAAACGCTTCATTGTCGGCACGGTTTGGCATGATCACAGGCATGATTCGGTTCATTGAGGGGATATCCTTCAGCCAGACAGCGTCGGACCGGTCTCCCCATTTTCTCTTAGGCATAGGTGTTTCCTCCAGTTGAGAAGTTAAAAGCGCATTTATCATATCAGATTGATGAATAAAATGCAAACAATTTCTGACATTTTTTACTCTCCCGGCATGGTATCCTAGTCCTGCAACGGAGGGACAGGCTATGAGATCAAGTAAGGTTTTTCTTTTCCAGTTCTTTCTTTTATTGTTTCTGATTCCCGTTTTGTTTTTGACCTTGGTTCGTATGAACACCGTGGACACAACCGCAACGGAGGCGGAGTTCTTTCCCCAGGAGGAAACCTATACCATTCTCATCCATAACGGGGGAGAACTGCGGGAGATGGATTTGGAGCAGTATGTGCTGGGGGTCACCTTGGCGGAGATGCCTGCGGATTTTGAGCCGGAGGCGCTGAAGGCTCAGGCAGTTGTAGCCAGAACCTTTGCCTGGAAAGCGGCCATCACCGGCGGAAAGCATGGGGATGGCTCGGTGTGCACCAACAGTCGATGCTGCCAGGGCTTTCTCTCCCCGGAAATGTATCTTCGCTACTATGGGACGGAGGAGGAGCTGGAGAAAGTGGAAAACGCGGTGCATTCTACCAATGCAGTGGTCATTACCTACCAGGGGGAGCTGATCGAGGCAACCTATTTTTCCTCCTCCGGAGGTTCTACGGAGGATGCGGTGGCGGTTTGGGGAAACTATTATCCCTATTTGGTCAGCAAAGACAGCCCGGAGCCGGATTCCGTCGGGGAGGCCACTGCCGTCTTTTCCCGTTCCTATCTGGAATCGGCGCTGCATGTTCGGCTGGAGGGAGACCCGAACCGCTGGTTTCACGACTGGGTGAAAACAGACAGCGGGGGAGTTGCCAACGTGGGAATTGGAAACGGAAGCTTTTCCGGAACAGAGCTTCGGGAAATTCTGAATCTGCGTTCCACAGTTTTCTCGGTCAGGGTAAAAAACGATGTGGTGTTCTTTTTTACCAAGGGCTACGGTCACAGAGTGGGCATGAGCCAATACGGCGCGGAGGCAATGGCGGCCCAGGGAGCCGGCTGGGAGGAAATTTTGCAGTACTACTACACCGGCGTTTCTCTGGATAAAATCCATCAATTGCATCCGCTGCAGCCCTCACAGCCCAGCTGAAAAAGACAAAATCAGCATTGAAATATCAAACAATTTATGATATGCTTTTTTCAAAAGAACGTGAATCGGCTCACATTTGTACATGTCAAAGCAGCGCTTTTTTCGCCGGTTTACAGTCTTCATCCCATATTGGAAGCAGGAGGTGCTGAAATGAAATTGACAATTGATGGGGTCAACGTTCAGGCAAAGCCGGGAGAAACCCTTTTGGAGCTGATCGTGGCACAGGGGATGGACAGCCGGGATCTGCAATTCCGGCCCCTTGCGGCGAAGATTGCGGGAGAGGTGTTCACCCTGAATTATATTCCCGTTCGCCCGGCGGATTCCACACCGGAAGCACCTGTTATCCGCCGCGCCATGGCAGCCTCCAAGGGGGAAATTCATCTTCTGCGGTATTCCGACAGCCAGGGCAAACAGGTATACACCCGAACCGCTTGCTTCATGGTATTCCTTTCCCTGCGGGCGCTTTGGCCCTCCAGTGTGGCAAAAATCAGCTGTACCATGGGAAACAGCGTGTATGTTTCCGTTAAAAACTGTGAGGATTTCTCCCTTGAGACCTTGAAAGAACAGATGCGGCGGTGCATTCAGGAGAATTTCCCCCTGATTCGCAGGCGGATCCCCATCCGGCAGGCCATTCAGCAGTTCCGGGAGAGCAATCAGAGCGATAAGGCAGAGCTGCTCCAATGGTACGATTCAGAAACCTTTGATGAGTATTTCTACAAGGATTTTTCGGATTATTTCTATGGCGAAATGCTGCCCTCCGCCGGATATCTCACCGTTTGGAATATCATTCCGGCAAAGAATGGCTTTATTCTTCTGTACCCGGACGATTTGGCGCCCAATCAGGCCGCCGCATTCAAGGACAGTCCCAATTTCTTTTCCGTGTTTTCAGAAGGAGAGCGCTGGGGTGAGCTGATGGAATGTGAGACGGTGGCGGACTTGAACAGAAAGACCCAATCCGGAAGCATCCGGGAGCTGATCCGTGTAAATGAAGCGCTGCATGAAAAGCGGTTTTCCCAGATCGCGGACATGGTCTGCCAGCGGGAGGCCAGGGTTGTCATGCTGGCCGGTCCCAGCTCCTCCGGAAAAACCACCTCTGCCAACCGGCTCTCCACCCAGCTCCGGGTGCACGGGAAAAAGCCCATACTGATGAGCCTGGACGATTACTACATCGACCGGGACAAAATTCCCCCCGGGCCCGACGGCAAGCTGGATCTGGAACACATCGACACCTTGGATACGGAGCTCTTCCGCAGCAATATTTCTCAATTGCTTACCGGGGAAGAAACCTCGCTGCCCACCTTTAACTTTGTGACGGGAAAGCGGGAGTGGAACGGCCGGAGGCTGCGGCTGGATCCCAATTCTGTCATCATTGTAGAGGGCATCCACGGATTAAATCCCCGAATGGTCCCCCCCAATGTGACGGAAAAGGAAATTTTCAAGCTGTATGTCAGTCCGCTGCTGCCTCTGAATCTGGATAATCACAATCGCATTCCCACCAGCTATCTGCGCCTGCTTCGGCGGATCGTGCGGGATTATGAAACCAGGGGTTCTTCCGTCCAACGAACCATTTCCATGTGGGAGTCGGTACAGAACGGGGAGAAACGCTGGATTTTCCCATATCAGGAAAATGCGGATGTGATTTTCAACAGCTCCACGCTCTATGAGCTTGCGGTCCTGAAGAAGCACATTTTCCCCCTGCTGCTCCAAATCACACCGGAGGACAGCTGTTACGAACAGGTTCGCGCCATTGTCAAAATTCTGAGCTATATCCAGGAGGCGGATGTGGATGACGAGATCCCGCCCACCAGCATTGTGCGGGAATTCATCGGCGGCAATTCCTTTTATCGTTGATTATGTGACAAATCCAAAAAATCACCCCTGATGGAGGCCTTTCCATCAGGGGTGATTGCTGCTTGCATTTAAACGGAGATCACCGGGGGACAGGGATAACCCAGGCAGAGGGAAACCAGAATGCAGGCAAGAATGGAAACCGAAGCCGTTACCATCCACAGGCTGCGCCGACGGGTAAATTCTTGGGTCAAATACAGCCACACCAGGCACAGCACCGAAATCGCAATGGTAAGCACGGCGGAAATCACCTTGATAACCGACCATGCACCTACACGGCTCGCGGCAAACATATAGACAAAGAAAATGAGACCATCGCCAATGAGAATTTTCATCATGATGCTTTCCATCTCACGATAACGATTACGACTGCGCTTTGCCACGGGACATCCCTCCATGAATCTTGTAGTGATATCTTAACACATCCCCCAGTAAAATGCAATCATTTTGAGCCAAAATGAATAATTTTTTCGTTATGCTTGCGCTGGAGGGAAAAGGGTGATATAATCCATTTGAAAATGTGATAGAATGGGAGAAAAGTGAGCGGATATGGCTGAACCGCAATACAAATTGGAGGGAATCGTCCACACCCGTACAGAGCTCATGGAGGATTTCGAGGGGCCGCTGGATGTTATTTTCCTGCTGCTCAGTAAAAACAAAATAGAAATCCAGGATGTTTCCATTACCGCCATTCTGGAGCAGTATCTGGCGTATCTGGATGAGATGAAGCGGCTGGATATGGAAATTGCCAGTGAATTCATTTCCATGGCCTCCCACCTGATGCTGATCAAAACCAAAATGCTCCTCTCCGCCGCCGAGCAGGCCGAGGCGGAATCCGAACTGGATATGCTCCGGCAGGGACTGATCGAGCGTCAGCGTAAGGAGGCAATGGAGCAGATTCGCCTTGCGGTCAGCCAGCTGGAGCCCAGAAACGAAATCGGCAGATGCCTGTTCACCAAGGACCCGGAGCCGCTGCGAAAGGATAATACCTACCGCTATAAGCATACCGTATTGGATCTGCTCCGGGCGCTGGATTTGATTGCCGAACGGAATCAGCGGCAGCTGCCTCCGCCCATCGCCAATTTCAAGGGAATCGTGGCGAAGGAGCCTTATCCCGTTACCAAAAAGGCGGGTGAGGTGCTGCGGCAGCTTCTTCTGCGGGGCGTGGAGCGGCTGAAGAATATGTTCCGGGGGAATCGGAGCCGTTCTGAAATTGTTGCCACTTTTTTGGCTATACTGGAATTGTGCAAAACCAATTCTGTGGCGCTGGAGGATGATATCTCCGGCGAGAATCCAAACATTCGTCTGTTGAAAACCGACGCTCCCAGTCAGGAGGTGCATTGATGGAACAGTCTCAAATTCAGCGGATTCTGGAAGCCATTCTCTTCGCCTCCGGTGAGCGGATGGAGATTTCCAGACTGGCGGCAGTGCTGGAATTGGACGAACAGGAAATCGAGGATGCGGCGGACGCACTGGCCGGTCAGCTCTCCTATGACCGGCGGGGCATCCGGATTCTTCGGCTGGAGCGGGGCTACCAGATGGTCTCCTCCGGTGAGATGGCGGATTACGTTACAAGAGCACTGGAAACCAGAAAGCCGCCAAAGCTTTCCTCCTCCCAACTGGAGGCGCTGACCATCATTGCCTATTACCAGCCGGCAACAAAAGCCATGGTGGAGCAGATTCGCGGGGTGGACAGCTCCTACTCGGTGGCGGCCCTACTGAATAAGAAGCTGATTGAAGAGGCAGGGCGGCTGAATGTTCCGGGCAGACCCATTCAGTATCGAACCACCCCGGATTTTCTGCGTACCTTTGGCCTTTCCTCTTTGGAGGAGCTGCCGCCCATAGAGAAAATTGCCTTTGGAGAGCCCATTGAGGCGGAACCGGAGGAAACGCCGGAGGCGACGGAATAATGGGCTGGCTGATTGCGCTGGTCATATTGACGGGGATTGCGTTCGTTCCCATCGGCGCTTCGGTGAAATACGACGCGGAGGGCTTCCTTGTCAAAGGAATTGTCGGCTTTCTGCGGATCACGGTTTTTCCTTTAAAAAAGAAAAGGAAAAAGCCGGACAATCCGGGTAATCCGGAAAACGCCGAAGATAAGCCCGTCAAAAAGCAGGAAGCAGTGCCAAATCCGCCGCAAAAGAGCGGGGAGGAAACCAAGGGCGGAAGTATCCGGGATTTTCTCCCGCTCATAAAAGTTGCCTGGGATTTTTTGAAGCAATTCAAAAATATGCTCCATGTGAATCGTTTGCAGTTGAAGCTGATCCTGGCGGGGGACGATCCCTGTGATTTGGCGGTAAACTACGGACGAGCCTGGGCGGCGCTGGGTAATCTGATTCCTGTGTTGGAGAGAACGGTTTCCCTGGGAAAGCGGGACTGTGAGGCAGAATGCGACTTTACCGCACGGGAAACGCGAATCCTTGCCCAGGCAGAGCTGACGCTGTTTTTCTGGCAGCTTGTTTTCCTGGGAACGGTTTATGGATTTCATCTGTTAAAAGAACTATTGATCTTCAAAAAGAAACGAAAAGGCGGTGCTGTACAATGAGCCAAAAGCTTCCCGGAATGTTGGAGGGAACGATTCAGAAAATAAAAGAAATGATCGATGTCAATTCCGTCGTGGGCGAACCGATCGTGACGCCGGACGGAGTTACCATCATACCGGTCTCCAAGGTCAGTGTGGGCTTTGGAGGGGCCGGCTCGGATTTCACCAAGGGAAAGACAGCCCAGGGGGATAATCCCTTTGGCGGTGGTGTGGGTGCAGGCGTTAAGGTTACTCCCATTTGCTTCCTGATCGTAAAGGATGGAAATGTCCGCATGCTCCCCGTTGCTCAGGCAGCCAACACCACGGCGGACCGGCTGGTGGAGATGATTCCCGACACCCTGGACAAGATTTCCTCTTTCATCGATTCCAAGGCAGAAAAGAGTGAATAAACTGCCTTTTCCCGGAAAGACTATTGCCGGGTGAGGATAATGAAAAGAAGATTTGCCGGAACGGTGGCCGGACTGCTGGCCGCCGTTCTGTTTTTTCCGGTTCCATCCGGCGCGATTTCCGCCAGGAG
>JAXECZ010000165.1:0-3306 GCA_034104845.1 Faecousia sp.
GAAACCCGACCCATTGGCAAGCGGGGGACGGATACATCGGGACTATCTGAAAGAGTACAAGCCGATCATATTGCCGTCATCGTCACAGCCGTTATAGATTTTGCAACCCTGTGCGTTGGAATAACCGCAAATTTATTCCAAGTATTCGTCTTTTTCCGTTTAAATCAACCTGAAAAAATGATTTGTAAATGCCCGCAGCTGTTTACATAGCTGCATTTCATCTGCTTCGCAGCACCTCCGTACTACATAACTCCGACCGGAAAATCCTTTGCGTAAAGAAGTCGGCGCTCCAAAGTTTAAGAACAATTTTCGCTAAAAGTTTAAGGGCAGCACCGCATAATGGGGCAAGGAGATTCGGCCAGTGTTTTGACCCAGGCGAAAGTATGGAAAATGCGGGAATACTGGATGTATTCCCCATTTTTCATACTGCACGATTGGGGCAAAAGATCCGCCGAAGCCCGCAGCTCCCATTGTGCGGTGTTGCCTTAACGCGAAACATCCAAACAGGACGCACAGATCGGTAAGTGATCGATTCTGCGTCCTGTTTTTCTTTGTGTGGGGATTATATGGACACCTGCCTGTTTTGAAGTAGAGAGGAGTGATAGAGTCCCCGCTTCCTTCACTGCAAGGCATACTTAATTCTGAAACCGCATAAGGAAACAAACCAGCCCTGGCTTCATATGAAGCTGGGGCTTTCGATATATGTACGCAAATTATTGGAAGATAGACATCAGACCCAGCCAAAGTGTCTGCGCGATAATAATACTGGTTGCTATTTTCTCTGTTTTTCTCTATAATATGCTTAGAAGTATACCTATCGGAAGGTGATGCGGTATGACACCTGAGCAGAAAGCCAGAGAAATCATTGATAAGAAATTGGAACAGTCCGGATGGATCGTTCAGGATAGAAAGCTGCTCAATCTCTTTGCGGGATTGGGTGTTGCGGTGCGTGAATTCCCCACCGGCACCGGCCCTGTGGACTATGCTCTGTTTGTTGAAGGTACACCCGTCGGTATTATTGAAGCAAAGAAAGATGATGCCGGTGAAAAGATTACTGCCGTAGAAGGTCAGTCTAACCGCTATGTAAACAGCACGTTCAAGTGGATCAAGGGTGACTATCGTATCCGCTTTGTCTATGAAGCTACCGGAAAACTGACCCGATTTACAGACTACAACGATATTAAGTATCGTTCCCGTACCATCTTTACCTTCCATCAGCCCCAGGAACTGCAACGACTGGTGAAACAGCCGGATACGATCCGCAACCGCATGAAGCAGTTCCTGGATTTTGATACCACTGGTTTCCGTAAGTGCCAGATCACAGCAATCAGCAATCTGGAAAAGTCCTTCGCAGCCAACAAGCCTAAGGCCCTGATCCAGATGGCAACCGGTGCAGGCAAGACCTTCACTGCCATCACCGCGGTATACCGTCTCCTGAAATTCACCGGTGTGAACCGCGTCCTGTTTTTGGTGGATACCAAAGGACTGGGTGAGCAGGCAGAGCGTGAATTTTTGGCCTACCGCCCTAATGACGACAACCGTTCCTTCTCTGAGTTGTACGGTGTTCGCCGTTTGAAGTCTTCCTTTATTCCTGGGGATGTGCAGGTGTGTATCAGCACCATCCAGCGGATGTATTCCATCCTCCGGGGTGAAGAATTGGATGAATCCACCGAGGAAGAATCTTTCCATGAGAATCCCTCTATGGATCAGCAGACCCCCAAGGAAGTTGTTTATAACGCCAAGTATCCTCCGGAGTTCTTTGATGTAATTATCATCGACGAGTGCCATCGCTCCATTTACAACGTATGGAAGCAGGTGCTTGAATATTTTGATGCCTTCCAGATCGGTCTGACGGCTACGCCGGACAAGCGTACCTTTGCCTATTTTGATCAAAATGTGGTCAGCGAGTATTCCAGAGAAATGGCTATCATTGACGGTGTCAATGTCGGTGAGGATATTTTCCTGATTGAAACGGAAGTAGGTAAGCAGGGCGGCACCATTCTCAAACAGATGGTGGAGTACCGCAACCGTATGTCCCGGGAGAAGCGCTGGGCGCAGCTGGATGAAGACGTAAATTACCGCCCCTCTCAGCTTGACCGGGATATTGTAAATCCCAGCCAGATCCGCACGGTGATTCGGGCATTCCGAGACAACCTGTATACGACCCTGTTTCCCCGGCGGAAGGAAGTGCCCAAGACCCTGATTTTTGCCAAGACCGACAGCCATGCAGACGACATTATTCAGATTGTCCGTGAAGAATTTGGCGAAGGCAATGAGTTCTGCAAGAAGGTTACTTATGCTGCGGAGAATCCGGAATCTGTGCTGAGTTCTTTCCGGAATGACTACTATCCCAGAATTGCCGTCACGGTGGATATGATTGCCACAGGTACGGATGTAAAGCCCATTGAGTGCCTGATTTTCATGCGGGATGTGCGTAGTCGAAACTATTTTGAGCAGATGAAGGGTCGCGGCACCCGGACGCTGGGCAAGGATGATTTGCAGAAGGTTACACCCTCTGCCACGGAGAACAAGGATCACTTTGTCATCGTGGATGCGGTGGGTGTTACCAAATCCAAGAAGTCTGAAACCCGAACGCTTGAGCGGAAGCCCTCAGTGAGCCTGAAAAATCTGATGATGAATGTGGCACTGGGGGCACGGGATGAAGATACCCTGACCTCTCTGGCCAGCCGCATCATCCGTCTGAACAGCCAGATGACGGCTTCCGAGCGGAAAGCCTTTACGGAAACCGTGGGTATGCCAGCGGGGAATCTGGCGGAAAAGCTGCTGGATGCTTTTGACGAGGATGTTCTGACCCACGCAGCGCAGGCCCAGTTCGGTTGTGAGACACCCACGCCGGAGCAGTATGCGCAGGTGCAGAGGGAGGCAATCGCGGAGGCAGTGCAGCCCTTCCACGATCCCAGTGTCCGTGACTTTGTGGAGAACGTCCGCCGGAGTCATGAGCAGATCATTGACAATGTGAACATCGATTCCGTGGTGTTCGCAGGCTTTGACGCTCAGCAGGAGGAAAATGCCCAGCGGGTGATTCAGACCTTCCGGGACTTCATCGAAGCCAACAAGGACGAGATTATCGCGCTGCGGATCATCTATAGCCAGACCTATAAAGACCGGCCGATGGTGATCAACAAGTTACAGTCCCTTTATGAGAAGCTGAAAGCCCAGGGCATCACCATTGACCGGCTGTGGGACTGCTATGCCATTGCGAAGCCGGACAGGGTTCGGGGCCGCTCCACCATCCACCAGCTGGCGGATTTGATTGCCATGATCCGCTTTGAGATGGGCTATGGC
>JAXECZ010000053.1:0-9909 GCA_034104845.1 Faecousia sp.
TGATCAATTTCATGCTTGAGGTTATGCTGTGTATCTTAAATCTTTGGAATTGCAGGGCTTTAAGTCCTTTCCGGACAAAACACTGATCCGGTTCGGCGACGACATCACCGCCATCGTCGGGCCCAACGGCTCCGGCAAATCAAATATTTCCGATGCAATCCTCTGGGTCATGGGTGAGCAGAGCTCCAAAACCCTGCGAGGGGCAAAAATGGAGGATGTGATCTTCGGCGGCACCCAGAAGCGCAGCGCTGTGGGCTTTGCCGAGGCCACTCTGACCCTGGATAACTCCGACCGGGCCCTGGCCTACGACTCCGACGAGGTGATGGTTACCCGGCGGTATTACCGCAGCGGCGACGGCGAATACTATATCAACCGCCAGTCCGCCCGGTTAAAGGACATCAACGAGCTGTTTATGGACACGGGTCTGGGCCGGGAGGGCTACTCCAACATCGGCCAGGGCAGAATTGACGAGATTTTGTCCCTTAAGAGCAACGACCGGCGGGAAATCTTCGAGGAAGCCGCCGGTATCTCCAAATACCGCCACCGGAAAGAGGAAACCGAGCGAAAGCTTGCCCAGACCGAAGACAATCTGATGCGAATCGGCGACAAGGTTTCCGAGCTGGAGCTCCAATTGGAACCGCTGCGGGCCCAGTCCGAGAAAGCCCGAAAATACCTGGAGCTGAAAGAGGAGCTCAAGGGGGTAGAGGTGGCCGTTTGGCTGGATACCCTGGATAAGCTCTCCGCCGCCGCCAAAAAGGCGGAGGAGGACTATGCCTCCGCGTCCTTCGTGCTGCAGCAGGCCCACGACGATCTGGATAAGCTCTACGAAAAAGCGGAGCAGCTGGGCCAGTCTCTGCGGGAAGAGGATGGCCAGCTGGAAACCCTCCGGGTGAAGGCCAATATGCTGGAATCCACCCATCAGCAGCTGGATGGCCAGATGGCAGTGCTCCGGGGCAATGTGGAGAACAACAACCAGAATATTGCCCGCATTCAAGAGGAATTAAAGAACCAGGAGGACCGTTCCGGCGGCGTCAACAGCCAGATCGACCAGGCCCAGGCCCGGATCCAGGAGATCGAGGAATTGATCTCCGCCCGGACAAAGGAATTGGAGCAGCTGCAGCTGCGGCTTTCCGCCATGACCGCCAGCGCCCAGGGTATGACCAAGCGGTTTTTAGAGCTGCGGGGTCAGGAATCCACTTTGGCCGCGGATATTGCCGGACGGGAGGCGGATGCCCGGGGTCTGGAGGAGAGCATCTCCCAGAGCGCTCAGCGGCTGGAGCAGCTGAATGCGGATCTGGCCGCAGGACTGTCACGAAGAACCGGGGCACAAACCCAATTGAACCAGGCCCAGGAGCAGCTGAAGCAGGCCCAGGAGCAGGTCACTGCCGCCAACAATACCATTGCGGGCTATTCCCTGCGTCAGTCCTCCCGGCAGAAGCGGATGGAGGATGCCCAGGCGAGACTGCGGCAGCTTACGGCGGATCTGGATTCCGTCACCGCCAAGGCTCGGGTGTTCCGGGCCATGGAGCGGGATTTTGAAAACTATCAGAAATCCGTCCGCATGGTGATGCAGGAGGCGGAGCGGGGCCGGCTGCGGGGCATCCACGGACCGGTGTCCCGGCTGATTCGCACAGAGGATGCCTATGCCGTTGCCATTGAAATCGGTCTGGGTGCCGCCATGCAGCAGATCGTGGTTGGCAGCGAAGCCGACGGCAAGGCCGCCATCTCCTTTTTGAAGCGCACCGGCGGCGGGCGGGCCACCTTCCTGCCCTTAACCGGCATTCAGGGCCGGATACTCCAGGAGAGCGGATTGGAAAGCTGCCGTGGCTTCGTGGGTGTTGCCTCGGAGCTGGTTCGCTGTGAAAAAACCTACCGGTCGATCATAGAAAACCTGCTGGGACGAACGGTGATCGTTCAGGATATGGACAGCGCCATTTCCATGTCCCAGAAATACCGCAGCCGCTTCAAGATCGTCACCCTGGACGGTCAGGTGATGAACCCCGGCGGCTCCATGACCGGCGGTTCCGTGAACAAGGACGCGGGGCTTTTGTCCAGGGCCAACGAGCTGGAAAAGCTGACCCAACAGCAAAAGCAATTGGAAAACGACAAGCTCACCTGTGAGGCGGAGTTCACCGAAGCCAAGCGGCAGTACGACCAGGTGGCATTTGAGCTTTCTGCCGCCAGAGATCAGCTCCGGGAGGCGGAGGATCAGGTGCTCCGGCTCCAGGGCCAGGAGAAGCAGTATCAGGTGATGGTGGATGCCATTCTGGAGGCGGAGCAGTCCGCCCAGCGGGAGCGGGATGCCCTGCAGCAGCGCGGCCAGACTGACCGGGAGCGGTATGCTGCCCAGCAGGCCAAGGTGAATGTTTTCAAAGCGCAGCTGGCTCAGTGCCGGCAGGAAATCGCCCAGTTGGAGGGCAGCCAGACGGAGACCGTGGAGGCCACCGCCGGAATCAACAGCCGGATCACGGAGCTGAAAACCGAAGCGGCCGCCCTGGATGCAGAAGGAGCAACAGCCCGGAGCCACATTGCGGATTTGCGGCAGCTGCGCTCTGCTATGGAAGGCGACCGGGAGAAGAAGCTGGCTCTGGTTCAGGCCATTGAAGAGGAGACCCGGCAGCTGAATGGGGAAATCGAGGCGCTGCTGCTTCGTCAGCAGGAAAATGATACCCAGGCAGAAGAAATGCGTAGCCAGGTGGAGCAGGCCATTTCCCATCGCTCCCAGACCGAGGCTGCCAAAACCCTGTGCGAGCGGGAGGCCCAGGATAAGAGTAAGGATATTTTGAACATGGAGCGGGCCTGCGCCCTGCTGGAGCAGAAGAAGCTCACCTCCGGCATGGAAGAAAAGCAGATCGTGGACAAGCTCTGGGACTCCTACGGCTTAACCCCCAGCACCGCCAAGGAGTTCCGGGGAGAGATCGAGTCCATTCCTGCGGGCAACCGGCGCATTGGCGAGCTGAAGCGGAAAATTGCCGCCCTGGGCACACCGAATCTGGGCGCCATCGAGGAATACGCCCGGGTCAATGAGCGCTACACATATCTTGCCAGCCAGCGGGATGATGTGCTCACCTCCAAGCGGGAGCTGGAGAGCATCATCCGGGACATCACCAAGGAAATGACCACGATTTTTGTCACCGAATTCCAGAAAATCGACCATTATTTCGGGGAGGTTTTCCAGGAGATGTTTGGCGGCGGCAAGGGGCAGCTGATTTTGGAGGACCCGGAGAACCCCCTGACCTGCGGCATTGAAATTCGGGTTCAGCCCCCGGGAAAGCAGGTGAAAACCATCACCCTGCTCTCCGGCGGCGAGAAGGCCTTTGTGGCGGCGGCACTGTATTTCGCCATTTTGCGGGTGCGGCCCACGCCGTTCTGCCTGCTGGATGAGATCGACGCGGCCTTGGACGAGCGGAATGTGGATCGGGTGGCCCATTACATGCATAATCTGTGCAAGAAGACCCAGTTTATTGTGATCACCCACCGGCGCGGCACCATGGAGGCGGCGGATGTGCTCTATGGCGTGACCATGCAGGAGCAGGGCGTTTCCACCCTGCTGCGGCTGGATTTAAACCAGATGACCGAAATGCTGGGCATCGGGGAATAAAGAAAGGAAGTAAGTATGGGATTTTTTGACAAAATCAAGCAGGGGCTCTCCAAAACCAGAGAGGCCATCAGCGAGACCTTTAACGATATTTTTTCTGTCTCCGAACTGGACGACGATTTCTACGACGAGCTGGAGGAAAGCCTGATTCTGGCCGACCTGGGTGTGGAGACCGCCTCCAAGGCCGCCGCCCGCCTGAAAAAGGAGGCCGCCGCACGGCATGTCCGGCAGGCGGAGGAGGCCCGCCAGCTGCTCCGGGAGATCCTGGTGGACATGCTGAACGTGGGCAGCCCGGAGCTGGATCTCTCCACCCATCCCAGCGTGATTCTGGTCATCGGCGTCAATGGCGTGGGCAAGACCACCACCATCGGCAAGATTGCCAAGCAGCAGGTGCAGCAGGGAAAAAGGGTGCTGCTGGTGGCGGGGGATACCTTCCGCGCCGCAGCGGCGGATCAGCTGGAAATCTGGGCAGAGCGCAGCGGCGCCTCCATCGTGCGGCAGCATGAGGGAGCGGACCCGGCTTCGGTGGTGTACGACGGCATCCAGTCCGCCAAGGCCAAGGATGCCGATGTGATCATCATCGATACCGCCGGACGGCTGCACAACAAGGTGAACCTGATGAACGAGCTGAATAAAATCAGCCGTATTGTGGAGCGGGAGCTGCCCAATGCCAGCCGGGAGGTGCTGCTGGTGCTGGACGGCACCACCGGACAGAACGGCCTGATTCAGGCCAAGCAGTTTAAGGAAATCGCCGGTGTCACCGCCATGGCCGTGACCAAGCTGGACGGAACCGCCAAGGGGGGCATCGTCATCGCCGTGGCAGATGCGCTGCAGATTCCGGTGAAATTCATCGGCGTGGGGGAGCAAGAGGATGATCTCATGCCCTTTGTGGCGGAGGATTTTGTCAAGGCATTGTTTTAAGGAGCGAGTATGAAAGTAGTATTGGCAAGCAAAAACCGGCATAAGCTGGAGGAAATCAGCCAGATCACCCAGAAATTTGACATGGAGCTTGTGCTGCAGTCCAAGCTGGGGGTGGATATTGACGTGGAGGAAACGGGAACCACCTTTGAGGAGAATTCTTTCCTGAAAGCGCAGGCCGTCATGCAGGCCACGGGGCTGCCCGCCCTGGCGGACGACTCCGGCATCGCCGTGGATGCCCTCAACGGAGAGCCGGGCATCTATTCCGCCCGGTACGGCTTTGACCCCACTCTGGACGACTGGGGCAGACTGCAGCTGCTGCTGAAAAACACGGAGCAGGTTCCGGATGGCCGGCGCCAGGCTCAGTTTGTCTGCGTCATTACCCTGGTGACTCCGGAGGGGCAGACCATCCAGGCCAGGGGAGAGGTTCACGGAGAGCTGCTCCGCAGTCCGGCGGGGGAAAACGGCTTCGGCTATGACCCCATTTTCTATTATCCTCCCTATGGGAAAACCCTTGCCCAGGCGACCCCGGAGGAAAAGAACCGGGTTTCCCACCGGGCGGTGGCTTTAAAGGTGCTCTATCAAAAGCTTAAGGAGGCAGGCTATGCTGACAAGTAAAGAACGGGCTGAGCTGCGGGCCCAGTCCAATGCCCTGGAAACCACTTTGATGGTGGGCAAAAGCGGCGTCACCGAGGCGGTGATCGCAGAGGCGGAAAATCTGCTCACAGCCAGAGAGCTGGTGAAAGGAAAGGTGCTGGAGGGCGCTCTCCTGTCCCCGCGGGAGGTGTGCGATGCCATTTGTGAGGCTACCGGCGCCGAGGGAATTGCCTGCCTGGGCTCCAAATTTGTGATCTATCGCTTCAGCGAAAAATGCCAGCAGGAGCGGAACCAGTCCGGCCGGGCCAAGCGGAGGGCCATCCCGGTGAGCAAGTCCGACCCGGTGCGAAAGGGCATCCGTGCCCGCCGCCAGGCAGAGAAGAAGATCAAGGAGCAGCGCAACGCCTATTTCCGGGAGCAGGCCATTGAGAAGGCCATCGAGCGGGAGCGGGAAAAGAAGCTGCGGAATCAATAAATCCATCCAACGGCAGTTCATTCACGCAGGCAGGAAGGAAGAGGCATATGGAACAAATCGGCATTTTTGGCGGCAGCTTTAATCCGCCCCACAGCGGGCACATCCAGGCGGCAGAGTATGCGGCGGCAGAGCTGGGCCTTTCCCGGGTTCTGATGATTCCCGCTCTGGAGCCGCCCCATAAGCAGCTCCCTCCCAGCACACCCACCCCGGCCCAGCGGCTGGAAATGCTGAGGCTGGCGGCGGAGGGGCACCCCAAATTGGAGGTATCCGATGTGGAGCTGACCCGTCAGGGTACCAGCTATACCTGTGATACCCTGCGGCTTCTCCGGCAGCAGTATCCCCAGGCGGAATTTACCCTGCTGCTGGGGTCGGATATGTTTCAGATCGTGGATCAGTGGAAAAATGCCGAAGAAATACTGAATAATACCCGTCTGGCCGTGTTCTGCCGGGGAGGAAAGCGGGAGCGTGAGCTCATCGGGCAGATGGAGCAGAAGCTGCTTTCCCAGGGGAGCCGTGTGGATTTGCTGAAAAATCCCATCACAGAGATTTCCTCCACCCAAATGCGGCGACTGCTGGCCTTTGGCTGTGGAGGGGAATTCCTGCCCAATGGGGTGGAGGCGTACATCCACAGAAACGGACTGTATGATACCAATGCCAATTGGAAAAATCTGCCCATGGAGCAGCTGGAGCAGGTTGTGGTCCGGCTGCTGCATCCGGGACGGGTACGGCATGTCCTGGGCTGCCGGGATACCTGCGTGGAGCTGGCAAGGCGCTGGGGCGAGGATGAGCAGGATGCCGCCCGGGCCGGACTTCTTCATGACATTACCAAGGCACTGGACGGCCCCCTGCAATTGACATTGTGTGCCGCTTATGGTAAAATATTAGACGATTTTTCCAGGAAATACCCCAAAACCCTCCATGCCCTCACAGGAAGTCTGGTGGCGGAGCGGATTTTTGGTGAAAATGAGCGGGTGGTTTCCGCCATATGCAGCCATACTACCGGTAAGGCCAACATGAACACGTTAGAAAAGATCGTGTATGTGGCAGACTATATGGAGCCCAACCGGGATTTCCCTGGAGTGGAGCGGCTGCGCTCCCTGGCTTTTTCAGATCTCACCGCCGCGTTGAAGCTGGGCCTGGAAATGACCCTGGAGCACCTGAAGAATCAGGGCTGCGAAGTATCCCCCCAGTCCAGAGAAGCGCTGGACAGCCTGAAATAAAGGAGAATCACCATGTTAAGCCCAAAAGAAATTGCCTATGAGGTAACCAAATGTCTGGATGCCAAAAAGGGCCTGGACATCAAGCTTTTGAAAATCGCCAAGGTCAGCAGTCTGGCCGATTATTTTCTGATCTGCACCGGCACCTCCAACACCCATGTCAAAACCCTGTGCGATTACGCCGAGTATACCATGGAGCAGCTGGGGGAACCCATGCTGGGAAGAGAGGGCCACCGAGGCAACAGCTGGGAGCTGCTGGATTTCGGCTCCATTGTGGTCCATGTGTTCACCCCCGAGGCCCGGCAGTTCTATGATCTGGAGCGGCTGTGGGCCGATGCCGAGGAAATCGATCTCAAGGATATTATCGCCGCGGAGTAACGCGGCTTAGAGAGGAATGTTCGCCATGAACTATGATTATGCAAACATCGAGGCCAAATGGCACAAATATTGGCAGGAGCACGACACCTTCCACACCGATGTGTGGGATTTCTCCAAGCCCAAGTATTATGTGCTGGATATGTTCCCGTATCCCTCCGGCGTCGGCCTGCACGCGGGCCATCCCGAGGGCTACACTGCCACGGATATCATGTCCCGGATGAAGCGGATGCAGGGCTACAATGTGCTGCATCCCATGGGCTACGACTCCTTTGGCCTGCCTGCGGAGCAGTACGCCGTAAACACCGGCCATAACCCCAATGGCTTCACCCAGGAGAACATCAAGACCTTTTCCGCACAGCTGAAGGAGCTGGGCTTCGACTACGATTGGTCCAAAATGGTGGCCACCTCCGACCCGGAGTTCTACAAATGGACCCAGTGGATTTTTAAGAAGCTCTACGAGGCGGGCTATGCCAAGCGGATCGAAATGCCGGTGAACTGGTGCGAGGAGCTGGGCACCGTGCTGAGTAACGACGAGGTCATCGACGGCAAGTCCGAGCGGGGCGGCTATCCCGTGGTGAAAAAGAACATGATGCAGTGGGTCATTGACCAGCCCGCTTTTGCGGAAAAGCTGCTGGAGGGGCTGGAGGAAATTGACTGGCCCGAATCCACCAAGGAGATCCAGCGCAACTGGATCGGCAAGTCCACCGGTGTGGAGGTGGATTTCCAGCTTGTGGGCGGCGGACAGTTCTCCATCTACACCACCTGTATCGAAACCATCTATGGCATCACCTTTATGGTGCTGGCCCCCGACGGCAAGATCGTCCAGGATCTGATGGATCGCATCCAGAACAAGAAAGAGGTTCGCGCCTACATCGACGAAACCGTGAAAAAGAGCGACATGGACCGCACCGAACTGAACAAGGGTAAGTCCGGCTGCCGTCTGGAGGGTGTGTATGCCATTAACCCGGTCAACGGCAAGCAGGTTCCTGTGTTTATTGGTGACTTTGTGCTGGCCAATTATGGCACCGGCGCGGTGATGGCCGTGCCCAGCCATGACCAGCGCGACTTCGAGTATGCCCAGGTACACAGCATCCCCATGATTCAGGTCATTGAGGGACGGGATGTGTCGGAATGCGCCTTTGAGAAGCAGGACTATCTGGGCAAGGGCTGCAAGCTCATCAATTCCGAGGAATTCACCGGCCTGACGGTGGAGGAGGCCAAGGAGGCCATCACCTGCAAGCTGGAAAAGATGGGCGTGGCCAGAAGAAAGAACAATTACCACTTCCGGGAGTGGATTTTCGCCCGGCAGCGCTACTGGGGCGAGCCCGTACCCTGTGTGTATACCGACGATGGGAAAACCGTGTTCCTGCCCGATGAGGAGCTGCCTCTGATCCTGCCGGAGCTGGAGGACTATAAGGGGAAGAACGGCCAGGCGCCTCTGGAAAACGCGACGGAGTGGAAGCACTATGACCGCAACGGCATTCATGGCCTTCGGGAGACCTCTACCATGCCCGGCAGCGCCGGCTCCAGCTGGTATTACATGCGCTATATCGACCCCCACAACGACAAGCAGTTCTGCGACCCGGAGCTCTTAAAGCACTGGATGCCTGTGGATCTGTATGTGGGCGGCCCGGAGCACGCGGTGGGCCATCTGATGTATTCGAGAATCTGGAACCGGTTCCTGTACGATCAGGGACTGTCCCCGGTGAAGGAGCCTTTCAAGAAGCTGGTGCACCAGGGCATGATCCTGGGTGAGAACGGCATTAAGATGGGCAAGCGTTACCCGGAATTTGTGGTGAATCCCAGCGATGTGGTTCGGGATTACGGTGCCGATACCCTGCGGCTGTATGAGATGTTCATGGGCCCTCTGGAGGTCTCTAAGCCCTGGAGCACCACCGGTGTGGCGGGTGCCAAGAAATTCATCAACCGTGTGTGGAATTTCTTCACCGAGGCGGCCAACATCACCGATACCGATGATGGTAAGCTCACCAAAATCTATCATCAGACCGTGAAAAAGGTGACGAATGATTTTGAGACCCTGGGCTTCAACACTGCCATCGCGCAAATGATGGTGTTTGTCAACGAGGTGTACAAGAACGGCACCTGCCCCAGGGAGTATGCCGAGGGCTTCATCAAGATGCTCTCCTGCATCACCCCCCATGTAGGCGAAGAAATCTGGCAGATTCTGGGCCATGACGACACCATCGCCTATGAGAGCTGGCCCAGCTATTCCGAGGAAAAGTGCCGCGACAGCGAGGTGACCATGGCGGTCCAGGTCAACGGCAAGATGCGTGGCACCGTAGTGATGGAGGCCGATCTGGAAAATGACCGGGTGGTTGCCAATGCATTGGCGGACGAGAAAATTGCCAAATTCCTGGAAAAGCAGGGGGGCAGCATCGTCAAGACCATCGTGGTGAAGAACAAGCTGGTCAACCTGATCGTAAAATAAGCGGCTGATATAAATAAATTGTAAAATCCGCAGATTCTTTCTTGACATTTGGGGAAAGAGCCTATATAATGAACAAAGCCGATAAGGCCCTGAAAGCATCCTGGATCGAGCCGGATGCATCGGAGGGAGGGAAAACCATGTCTGAAATTCGCGTCAAGGAGAATGAGTCTCTGGAAAGCGCTCTGCGTCGTTTTAAGCGCAGCTGTGCCAAAGAGGGTGTCATCGCCGAAGTGAAGAAGCGCGAGCATTACGTCAGCCCCAGCCTGAAGCGTAAGCA
>JAXECZ010000067.1:0-2869 GCA_034104845.1 Faecousia sp.
CACTTTGAGACGGAGAACCCCGTTTGTGTATATTTGGCGGAAAAAGTGCGCGCCGCGTTCCCGGAAATCGAGGTTTTTCTTTCGAAAGTCCACAGGGATTGCATCAAATTCGAATAAAAACAGTTGTTTTTCGGCGCGCGATGTGTTAAAATATTGGTCGGAATTTTACATTAGAAGGGAAGAACTACCATGTCGGGTCATTCCAAATGGCATAATATTCAGAAAACCAAGGGCGCGCAGGACGCAAAACGCGCTGCAACCTTCACCAAGATCGCGAAGGAAATGTATGTCGCGGTCAAGGAGGGCGGCGGCTCTGCCGATCCGAACTACAACTCCCGCCTTGCGACTGTTATCACAAAGGCGAAGGCGGCGAATATGCCCAATGACAACATCAAGCGCGTGCTGGAAAAGGCGGCAAACGCAGGCTCCGGCGACGCATACGAAGCCATCACCTACGAGGGCTACGGCCCCGGCGGTGTGGCTGTAATCGTGGAAGCCATGACCGACAACCGCAACCGTACCGCCGGCTCTGTCCGTCACCATTTTGACAAGTACGGCGGCAATCTGGGCGCCAACGGCTGCGTCAGCTGGTCTTTCGACAAGAAAGGCGTACTAGTCATCGACAATGAAGACGGCGACCTGGACGAGGACACCGTGATGATGGATGCCATGGACTGCGGCGCGGATGATTTTGAGCCGGAAGACGACTGCTTCACCGTTTACACCACCCCCGACGATTTCAACGCCGTGGCCGATGCCCTCACCGCAAAGAAATATACCTTTGTCTCTGCTCAAATCGAAATGGTTCCCCAGAACTACGTCAAGCTCTCCCCCGAGGATGCGGAGAAGATGGAAAAGATGCTGGATCTTTTCGACGATGACGATGATGTGCAGAACACCTGGCACAACTGGGATCAGGAGTGATCCATAATTCAAACGCTGCTTTCCATCAGGACAGCAGCGTTTTTTTATCACTTGAAACAGGAGATATCCTGATTTCATACTTGCGCCGGAGGCTTTCGTCGATTATAATACAAGCAGTATTTTGTCAGGAAAGGAGGAATTCCCATGAATCCCATGTATACCTGCGAATGCAGTGATGGAAGAACCATCACCGGGACCTCCCGCTGGGAGCTGAATCAGCTAAAGCAGATGAAGCCCTTGGAGCTTGCCAAGGTGCTGATGGAGCTGCGGGATTTCTCCCGGTATTACGAGGCCACCTTTTTCTATCCCGCCCAGTCCCTGCAATCGGAAAAGGAACTGCTTCAGCACAAATTTGAACGAGCTCGTAATTTCGCGTTGTTCTTCGGCGGAGTTGTGGGAATTTTTACTCTGCTTTGGATTTTTCTGGTGGTGCTCCCCCTCTTCCGCTTTTCCGGACTGACCATGCTGATGGCCGTTTTAACACTGGTCAGCATTGTGGCGCTGATTCCCTTTCTGTTTCACTTTGTATCCACCCAGGAGGATTACAACAAACGGCTTCCCCGGATTCAATCCAAGCTGGACCGGCTGCGTCAGCGGGAGGAAAAGGAGATCTACGGCACCTATGTGGAATACCTCATCGGCGGCTATCTGATCAGTCCGGAATTCGGCCTCTCCGACAAGGCCTTGGAGCTGATGATTCAAGCGCTCAGCTCCCGCCGTGCCTCCAATATCTCCGAGGCCACAGTCCTGTGCAAAAAGAAATTTGGCAAATCCCCCGTCCCACGGATCATCACCTCCCTGCGCTCGGTGAACGATCAATCCATCCCCCAGCGCGTGAAGCAGGAGCCGGAAGCGAAACGAATCAATCTGAACCATATCACCACCCAGGGGCCCGACATTCAGGTGGTGCTCCAGTTGTCCGAGTACCTCCATACTGCGTTGAAAGGCTTTGCTGCCAACCAGCCTGCCGCCTCCAATCAACCGAACAGCGTGGCCTCCACACTCACCTGTGAAGAAGAAGCCTTGATTGCGGAATATCGCTACTTGCAGGATGACGAGAAAAAGCGCATCCGGCGCGTGGTACACAGCTTCCATACGAAGAAGTACTAAAGAATCCGCCTGCGTCCTGAAAAAGTCAGGATACGCAGGCGGATCGATTATGTCGATACAGGTGAAAGCCACTGCTTGACTTGCTCAACGCTCGCATTCACTGCCTTTGCAATGAATTCCACATTCATTCCCATGCAGATATATGCACCATCAAATCTGGCTTTCCGGTGATGATTCGCAGAACCAGCTGAACGAGCTCTGCATTTTTCTTAAAAAGGCTCCTCATAAAATCATCATCCATAGGCCGGAAACCGCGAAGGCGCTGTAAATCCTCCTGGTGTTCCCGTTCTTTCCGCAGCCGTTCTGCCTCTGTCATCGGACTTGCCTCCCAGATTCCAGAATAACCCCTTCAATTCTGTGTTCATTCTAACATACCGATTCCCTTTTTTCAAGAATCGTTGGTATGAAATCTGAAAATAAAGAAGAAGCCAGGGATATGGAACAAATTAAGAAATTTGTGGGTTTTAAAAGGGATTTTTCAGCCAGTTGGAACTTGGCCATGATACGAACCCGTGTGCGGTCTGGGATGGCGAACGCCAGAGCCAAGGGCAAGCAGATCGGCAGGCCGCAAATAACTAAGGACAGCATCTCCACCACCCATATGAGCCACATTGAAACCGGGAACACCAAATTGAGCCTGCCCGTGTTCGTGGATATTGCGGTTGCCTTGGAAGTGCGAACCGATGACCTGTTGGATAATCCAGCCACCGCAACCACCAGCACCTCCCTTGATGAAATTGCCACCGTTCTGGAACGCTGTTCCGCACAGGAAGCAAAGGTCATAGCCGATGTGGTAAAGGCTACGAAACGCTCCATAGACAAGCATTTATAACAA
>JAXECZ010000094.1:0-5963 GCA_034104845.1 Faecousia sp.
TTGATGAATTCCATATAGCGGACCACATCTTCCCGATTGAAGCCGCCCAAAGAGGAACGGAACTGAGTGGGCTGTTCCATCATGAAAAAATCCTCCCAGAAAGTACATTTTATCGGATTATAGCACATTCTCTCCCGGAAAACAACAGGCTCTTTGGAAAAGAAAAATATTTTTGTCAGGCGATTTGGTTCCGCGATGACCGCTGCTTTGGTTATCGGCCACTACGATCCGGATTGTCGGGCCAACTGACAGGCTGGGAACCGGAGAGCGGCTCCGACTATTCCGCCTCTTCCTCCTGAATGGGGGAGAATTTCACCACCAGCACATCGTCGATCATCTGGATGCTGCCCTCGGCGGGGAAGAGGGGCATGGCGGCAACCTGCTCCATCTGCTCATATTCCACGATTTCCGTGCTGTCCACGCAGTCCACGGGATAGCCCAGGTAGTAGCTCAGGTAGGTTTCGTAGGTGTCGTGGTAGGAGACGTTGAAGCTGTGACCCATGCCGGTGTTGGTGTAGCAGAAGCCGGGGCTGCCATAGGACAGGGGGCCGTCCAGCAGCAGCCCTACAAAGGCCACCCGGGTCTGCCCGGGAACGAAGCCCGGGGTGCTCTCCATCCGGCTGAGCATCCGGGTGAACACAGAAAGAGTGGCAGAGTTTTCCAGCTCCTTTTTCAGATAGGACTCGTTGGAGAACAGGCAGCCATCAAAAATCAGGATGCCCGCCAGAACGGCGCAGGCCAGCTTTCCCCTTTGGGCGGCGGGCTTCCCGGTGGCAAGATACAGCTCCGCCAGCACCAGCACCCATACATAGGAAAGATACAGCGCGTACAGGGTGAGGGCGTGGTACATATCGGAAATTACGGTGATGGCGTTCATGCCAAAGGGAATGGCTGCCAGCACCCCCAGGATGCCGAAAACCGATGCGGTTGGGAGATGGCGGAACCGGATCAGTCCGATCACCATCCACACCGCTGCCAGCAGCATCAGGACATTCACCACCGTTACCACCGGGATGCTGTGGCCGCTGGGCACCAGGAACCAGGCAGCATCGGCAAAGAGGCAGGTAAACAGCCGCTGGAAGACGGAGCCCAGGGAAAGGGCGGTGACGTTGGACAAGGTGTTGTAGTAGTCGCCGTCGGATAGGTTGGCGAAATGCTGAGTCACCTTGATGCCGATGTAATACAGCACCATGGCTGCGGCAATGGCCAGCAGATATTTGAGGCTATCCAGGTAGACTTCCTTAACCCGCTCACCTTGCAGCAGCCGCACCAGAGCCAGCATCAAAATTACGTAGATGGCCGCGTCGATGTAGGCCTGGTAGATGCCCAGGGAGCAGAAGTAGAGAAAGACGGACCAGCAAATTCCTTGCCGCAGCCGCAGAGCCGCCCAGACGCCTGCCAGCGCCAGAAGCAGGGAGAGCATGTAGGCGTCAGAATCGTGGAAATAGGTGGCGTTCATCAGAGAAAAGGTGACATTGGTGGAAAGCAGGCCGCAGGTCAGGGCCAGAAAGCTTTTCCGGCGAATGTTCATCACGTCGGAAAGCAGATAAATGGCCAGGGACAGATACACCAGGGACAAAAAGCCGTTGATCACCGGCAGGGCAAAATTGCCCCGGAGCATCCGGTACACCGGCCGGAGGAATCTTCCCACGGCGATGTTGATGTCCGGACTTTCCTCGTAGATGGAAAACAGACTGTCATGGGAGAAGTTTCCGTTGAAATAGCAGAAGCCGTGGGCCACCAGGCCGAAGGCGAAGACCCAGAGAAAGATGTATTTCAGCCTGTTCAGGTCCACCTCAGGGCGGAGCACTTTGCGTTCGTTGGTCATATAAAAAAAGCTCCTTGGATGTTTTGATCGTTGCGAGACCGCTTGTAAAATCGCGGCAAATGGGAATTTGGCGGGGCGCCCCCGTGGCCAATTTCGCACGGGGATTGGCGGTAATCGTCACCCCATTCCCCTCCCGGTATCGTTTTTGCGGCAGCATCCGAAATGTCCAATTTTGCGTAGGGAATGCATTTATGCATTCCGCAAGGTTATTGCTTTAAAACCGGCGGGTTGAATGGTAAAACCTCAAAAATATGTCTTGGGAAATTACCATTCAACAAACCGTGGAGGTTATCCAACGTTTCGGAACGCATAAATGCGTTCCCTACGCACATGCTGGAGTGCGTCCCATTCATCTGCCCGCCAACTTCCAATTTGTGTAATTTCTATCCGTCTTCTTCCATATAGGGCTGGGAGAATTTCACCACCATGGTGCCCTCCACCATCTGAATGCTGCCTTTCTCCGGGAACAGGGGCATGTCCAGCACCTGCTGGTTGTGCTCCATTTCCCATTGGAGGCTGCCGCTTGCGAAGACGGCGGGATAGCCCAGGTAGTAGCCGATGTATTTCCGGTGGGTGTTCAGATAGGTGGTGCTGTAGTTGGTGTAGAGGCCCAGACCGTTCACCGGGAAGCCCTCCCGCTCCTTGCTCAGGGGGGAGTCGGACAGGCTGCCGATGATGGCCACCGGGGTTTCGTTTACCACATATCCCTCGGTCGCCTCCATCCGCTCCAGCACCCGGGTGAACACCGACAAGGTGGCGTCGGCCTCCAGCTGCTTTTTCAGATAGGCGGTGTTGGAATACAGGCAGTTGTCAAAGAGCATCAGCCCCGTGAGGCAGAAGGCCGCCGCCTGAGCGCCCAGCTTCCGGCGATGGGAAAGGGGCAATTGGAGATACCGCTCTGCCAAGGCGAATACCAGCGGATAAGAGAGGAAGAACGGAAAAATGGTGATGCTGTGGGATACACCGGACAGCAGGGCCACTGCGTTCATGCCAAAGGGCATGGCAATCAGAATGCCCAGGATGCCCAGCCAGCCGGCTTTTTTCAGCTTTTCCTGCTTCCCCAGGGCCACCAGGGAAACCCCTGCCAGGGCCAGCAGCAGAACATTGACCAGCCCCACCAGCCATTCCCGGTAGCTGCTGGGCTCCAGGAACCACAATGCCTCCGCCCGGAGCATGTAATACAGCCGGGAGACAAGGTCCCAAAGTCCTCCCTTGGTCACATCGGTGATGGTGTTGTAGGCGCTGTTTTCCGGAATGCCGGTGATTTTCAGAACAAGAACGTGGCCGATGTAGTAGAGCACCATGGCGGCGGCAATGGAGAGCATCCGTTGAAGCGTTTTGATGTAAACCTGCTTCACGGAATCGCCCCGGAGCAGTGCCAGCAGGGCCAGCATCAGAAACAGATAGATGGCGCAGTTGATGTAGGCCTGGTAGATACCCAGGGAGAGAAAGAAGAAGCCGACGGAAATCAGCAGACCCCTTTTTTGGTTTACTGCCGTCCATACTCCCAGCACCACCATCACCAGGGCGAAGCCGTAGGCATCCGCATCGTGGAGAAAGGTGGCGTTCATCAAGGACATGGTGCTGTTGGTGATGAGTACGCCGCAGGTGAGCAGCACCAGTCCCTTGCTGCGAATGCCCAGCAGCCCGGTAATTCCATAGACGGATAGGGTCATGAAAGCCAGCTCCAAAAAGCCGTTGAAGGCGGGCAGGGTGAAATTGCCCCGGATCAGCCGGTAAACCGGGCGCAGATACCGGCCCATGCCCACCATGGAGTCGGGGCTTTCCTCGTAGAGATCCCAGAGGATGTCGTGGGAGAAATTGGCGTTGAAAAAGCAGTAGCCGTGGGCCACCAGGCCAAAGCAGAAAATGCACAGGGCAATCCATTTGAGCTTGGGAATATCCAGCTGCCGGCCAAGGATGCGTTTGGAATCGGACATTTCGTTACCTCATTTCCTTAGTCCTATCAGAATATTTCCGCCTCGTGGAAAGGCGCAGAGAACTTCACCACCAGAACATCCTCCACCATCAGGATGCTGCCCGCCGCAGGAAACTCCGGCATCTGCTGAACCGTCTGGGTTTCCTCCAGCTCCAGCAGCCTGGGTCCCCGGAGAAACACCGCCGGATACCCCAGATAGTAGCTGATGTATTTTTCGTAGGTTTCAAAATAGGTGGTGGCATAGCTGTAGCCCATGCCGTTGGCGGGGCTGGGCATACCCGGACGTTCAGTCTGAAGCTGAGAGAACCGGAGCCGCCCGATGATGGCGATAGGGGTCTGCCCCAGTACATATCCCTCGGTCTGTTCTGCCCGGTTCAGAACACGGGTCATCAGCGACAGGGTAGCGTCCGACACCATCTCCTTTTCCAGGTAGATTTCCTGGGCGTAGATGCAGCTGTCAAACAGAAACACCGCCGCCAGGATGCCGCAGAGTCTTCTGGCCCACTGGACACGCTTTTCCGGCAGGGGCCATTTTCCCGCCCGCTCCGCCAGGGCGAATACCAAAAGGTAGGAAAGAAAGAAGGAATAGATGGTAAGGGCGTGGTACAGGTTGGATAGCAGGGTGATGGCGTTCATGCCAAAGGGTATGGCAGCCACGACCCCCGCCGCTGCCCAGCACACCCCTCTGCCCCGGTTGTCCTGCCGCAGCTTTCCGATGATCAGCCAGGCTGCCAGCAGAACAAAGGCCACATTTACCGCGAAAATCAGCCGGTTGAGCCTTGCGTCGGGGGAGTAGAACCACACCGCCTCCGCCCGGAAGAAATTCACGGCCCGCTCCCAGAGGCTCTTTAAATCCAGCTCCGACAGGGAATAAACGGTGTTGTAGCCCCGATTGGCCCGGATGCCGGTGATGGCCGGTACCAGCTTGGTGGCGAGGAAATACAAAACCATGGCTGCGGCCACTGCCAGCAGCCTCCGGAAAGCCAGAGCGTAGACCTTTTTCACGCCGTCTCCATCCAGCAGCGCCAGCAGGGCCAGCATGAGAACCAGATAGATGGCGCAGTCGATGTAGGCCTGATAGATGCCCAGGGAGCAGAAATACAGCAGGGTGGACAGCCAGAATCGGCCCTTTTCCCTCCGGCTTACCCAGACACCCAAAACTGCCAGCACCAGGGCCAGGGCATAGGCATCCGCATCGTGGAGGAACGTGGCGTTGGTCAGCGCCACGGTGGTGTTGCCCACCAGAATGCCGCAGGAGAGCGCGGCAAGCACCTTGCTGCGGATGTCCAGAATATCCAAAATAAACCAGGCTGCCAGAGACAGGAATACCAGGCTGAGAAAGCCGTTGATCACCGGCAGGGTAAAATTGCCGCGAAGGAGCCGGTATACCGGTCGGAGGAACCGGCCCACGGAGATCATCAGCTCCGGGCTTTCCTCATAGAGGGAGTACAGGCTGTCGTGGGAAAAATTTCCGTTGAGAAAACAGTAGCCGTGAAATACTACTCCGAAAGCAAATACCCACATTGCGACAAAGCGCAGCCGCTTGATTTGCTCCTCATGGGTCACGGCGCCGTCCCCTCTTCCGGATTGAATACATATTTGTCCAGCCTCCGGAAAGCCTCCTCCACACGGGACAGAGGCAGAGCCAGGTTGATGCGGACATGGCAGGCTCCGTGGAAGGCCCGTCCATCCTGGAAAGCCACGCCCACCGCCCAGGCGGCCTGCTCCACATCGTCGATGGTTTTGCCATGCTTTTTGCACCAGTCGGTGCAGTCGGCAAAGAGCATGTAGGTGCCCTGGGGACGGCTGACCTTTACGCCTTCAAAATGCCCGGCAATATACCGGCATGCAAAGTCCACATTGCCGGTGAGCACCTGGCGCAGCTCCTCCAGCCATTCATAGCCCTCGTCCTGGTAGGCGCCGATGAGGGCGTACATGGACATGACGTTGGGCTCGTTGTAGTGGCAGAGTCCGGCCTCCTTCTGCACCCGGTCCCGGAGCCAGGGATTGTAAATGACGCTGTAGCTGCCCACCAGACCCGCCAGGTTAAAGGTCTTGCTGGGGGCGTACATGGCCACGGTCCGCATTTTGGCGTCCTGGCTCACGGTCTGGGTGGGGATGTGCTTATAGCCCTCCAGGATCAGGTCGGACCAGATTTCGTCGGAGATGACGTAGACATCGTGCTTTTGGAACAGC
>JAXECZ010000135.1:0-10219 GCA_034104845.1 Faecousia sp.
TCTGGACTATTCCATTTTTGACGCCTACGAGGCGGGCTTCCGGACAGCGGTCATCCTCATCAAGGAGGCCATCCGGGAGGATTTCATGGCCACCGTGGGAAAACGGCTGGCAAAAAGCCCCATGGAAATTCGCTATGCCTATCAGGAGCTGAGCAAGCTGCCGGAGGGCTACGCCGTTCCCGATGGGCGGGTCAAGCCCTTTGGCACCGGCCACGCGGTGATCTGCGCCGGGGAGGAAGTGGGGAATGCCCCCTTTGCGGTGATCAACGCCGACGACTACTACGGCAAGGCCGCATTCAAGACGATTTTTCAGTTCCTCTCCGAAAGCGATGACCCCTGCGGCTACTGCATGGTGGGCTATCGGCTGGACAAAACCGTGACGGAAAACGGCAGTGTGGCCCGGGGCGTGTGCGCCACCAATGAACAGGGCAATCTGCTGGGCATCACCGAGCGGACCCGGATCGAGAAATACGACGGCGGCATCCACTTCACTGAGGATGGGGAAAATTGGCAGGATCTGGCTCCCGACACCATCGTCTCCATGAACCTGATGGGCTTCCAACCCAGCTTCCTCCGGGAGGCAAGGAACCGCTTCCCCGCTTTCCTGGACAAAGCCCTGGCAGAGAACCCCCTGAAGGGCGAGTATTTCCTCCCCTCCATCGTCCAGCAGCTGCTGAGCGAGGGCAAGGCCACCATGAAAGTGCTCACCTCCCCCGACCAGTGGTACGGCGTCACCTACG
This sequence comes from Faecousia sp., assembly GCA_034104845.1. Lineage (GTDB taxonomy): Bacteria > Bacillota > Clostridia > Oscillospirales > Oscillospiraceae > Faecousia. Next base: position 741 of record JAXECZ010000135.1, read on the forward strand.
CCGCAGACAAGCCGGTGGTTGTAAAGGCCCTTTCCGATATGGCAGAGCAGGGGCTCTATCCCCAACCCCTCTTCTAAACGAATTCCCCCGCCAAAAGGCGGGGGATAAGCATTTATGGGAGTCAGGGCTGCTTGCCGATGTAGGCGAGGATGCCGCCGTCCACATAGAGCACATGGCCGTTGACAAAATTGGAGGCATCGGAGGCCAGGAACACGGCGGGGCCTGCCAGGTCATCCGGGTCGCCCCAGCGGTTGGCAGGGGTCTTAGCCAAAATGAAGCTGTCAAAGGGATGGCGGCTGCCGTCGGGCTGGGTTTCCCGCAGAGGGGCAGTCTGGGGGGTGGCGATGTAGCCCGGGCCGATGCCGTTGCACTGGATGTTATAAGCGCCGTACTCGGAGCAGATATTCCGGGTGAGCATTTTCAGGCCGCCCTTGGCAGCGGCGTAGGCGGAAACGGTCTCCCGGCCCAGCTCACTCATCATGGAGCAGACGTTGATGATCTTGCCGTGGCCCTTTTTGATCATGCCGGGAATCACAGCCTTGGCCACGATGAATGGGGCCACCAGGTCGATGTCGATCACCTGGCGGAAATCGGAGCAGGCCATCTCCGTCATGGGGATGCGCTTGATGATGCCGGCGTTATTCACCAGAATATCGATGGTGCCCAGATCCTTTTCGATGGCGGCCACCATTTCCGTCACCTCGTCCTCTTTGGTCACGTCGCAGTAGTAGCCCTTGGCATCGATCCCCTTGGCGGCATAGTCGGAAAGGGCCTTTTCCATATGCTCCTTGCCCCGGCAGTTAAAGGCGATTTTCGCGCCGGCCTTGGCGTAGGCCTCCGCGATGGCAAAGCCAATGCCGTAGGCCGCGCCGGTGACCAGGGCGACCTTGCCCTCCAGAGAAAAGCTGTTCATTGTGAAGCTCATGGTTATTCTCCTCTTACTTCAAGTCAGGGGTGGCGATGACATCCATGTCATCAAATTCCTGATTCTCGCCGCCCATTGCCCAGATGAAAGTGTAGTTGCTGGTGCCCACGCCGGAGTGGATGCTCCAAGAGGGGCTGATCACGGCGTCAAAATTCTGCATGACGATGTGTCTGGTCTCGTCGGGCTTGCCCATCATGTGGAAGACCACCTGGTTCTCGGGGATTTCAAAGTAGGTGTATACCTCCATGCGGCGCTCGTGGGTATGGCTGGGCATGGTGTTCCAGTTGCTGCCGGGCTCCAGAGCGGTCATGCCCATGGTCAGCTGGCAGGTCTTCAGGACGGAGGGATGGATGAACTGGTTGATGGTGCGCTTGTTGCAGGTCTCCAGAGCGCCCAGAGGCCGCTTGGCCGCTTCCGCGATGGTGATGAGCTTGGTCTCGTAAGCGCAGTGGGCGGGAGCGGAAACCATGTAAAACCGGGCAGGATTCTCCCCATCATCGGAGGCAAAGGTGACCTCCTTGGTTCCCATGGTGATGTACAGGCAGTCCTTGTAGCCCAGCGGATAGCGAACGCCGTCGGCGCAGATCACACCGGAGCCACCCAGATTGAAGATGCCGATTTCCCGGCGCTCCAGCACATACTTGGTGCCAAAATTGCCCCAGACATCCAGCCCCTTGTCAATGGGAACCACTTCGTGAACGGGCATGCAGCCAAAGGTGACCATCCGGTCCACATGGCTGTAAACGCAGACAATCTCGTCAGCTTTGTACAAGCCCGTGATCAAAAACTCCTTGCGAAGCTCCTCAGTGGTGTAGCGGGCCACATCCTTGGGGTGGGCAGAATAGCGAATATCCATATTTTTTACTCCTTTTCTTATTTCGTATATTTGGTGGGAATCACCTGCTCGGTTTCACCGTCGAACAGGCTTACGCTGTCATAGGGAATGGAGAACTCCAAAAGGGAGTCCATGGCGGGGGTATGGTGGGGATCCACCTTCAAAATGGCCCGGTCGTCTCCGGCACTGATGTAGACATTGGTGTTGTCGCCCAGCATCTCCGTCAGCTCCACCAGGCAGCGCAGCCGGTAGGCCTGCTCCCGCTCCTCCAGGCAGATGGCCTCGGGACGGAAGCCGAAGACAATGGGCTTGCCCTCGTAGCTTGCCAGCTTGTCTTCCAGAATGGGAGCCAGATCGATCTCCACGGGGCCGAAGTGAATGCATCCTTTTTTCACCGTGCCCCGGATGAAGTTCATGGGCGGCTCGCCGATGAAGCCCGCTACAAACACGTTGACAGGACGGAAATACAGCTCATAGGGGGTGCCCACCTGCTGAATCCTGCCGTCCCGCATGACCACGATCCGATCCGCCATGGTCATGGCCTCGGTCTGGTCGTGGGTGACGTAGATGGTGGTTGCGCCGGTCTCCCGGTGGATCTGGGTGATTTCAGAGCGCATGGTCACCCGCTGCTTGGCATCCAGGTTAGAAAGGGGCTCATCCATCAGGAATACACCCACCTTGCGGATGATGGCCCGTCCCACAGCCACACGCTGCCGCTGGCCGCCGGAAAGCGCCCGTGGCATCCGATCCAGGTAGTCCGTCAGGCCCAGCACTGCCGCAGTGCGCCTCACCTTTTCATCGATCACATCCTCGTCCACGCCCTGCAGGGTCAGTCCGAAAGCCAAATTGTCGTAAACGGACATATGGGGATACAGCGCATAGCTCTGGAACACCATGGAGATTCCCCGCTCCCGGGGGCCCATTTCGTTGGCCCGCTTTCCGTCAATGAGGAATTCGCCCTTGCTGATCTCCTCCAATCCGGCGATCATCCGCAATGTGGTGGACTTGCCGCAGCCGGAGGATCCGACGAACACAATAAACTCCCCTTTTTCAATTTCCAGATTGAAATCATGGACGGCATGGAAGCCGTTGGGGTAAATTTTGTTTACGTCCTTCAAAGTTAAGTATGCCAAAAAATATGCCCCCTTTAGCAGTGTTATAATGAAAACTATCCAATGACAAGGGGCTGTCCCCCCTGGAATCAGCGCAATTTGTACAAGCTAAGTATAAATGACCCGCCCTGGGTTTTCTACTTCAAAAACAATTGAATTTATACACAAAACGGATAAACCCGACCTTTTGGGCGGTCAAAATCCGTTTCCCGCCGTTGAATGGGAGGTTTCTTCCCGCTTCCCGCCGCCAAAGCAGAGATATCCGGCGAAGGAAAGCGAAAGAGGGTAAAGCTTCCTAAATTAACCATGGACAAAAGCGCAGGTTTTTGGTATAATTGTAGAAAACTCAGATTGGGGTGTGATGATATGAATAACATCATTTATGTTGGGAAGCATCTTCTCACGCTCACCGTCAGCCGCCACGCTCACAGCAGCTGGGAGCTGGTCTACTGCACCGAGGGAGGTGGAACCTTCCACTTCGACGATTTCGACCTGACCTACAAAAAAGGGGATGTGGTTGTGGTGCCACCGCTGGTTCCCCACTGCAATGACAGTGCCGACGGCTTCACCAACATTCACATCAACGTCACCGACACCGCTCTGCCCTTTAAAAATCCCGTCATCGTCCAGGACGACAGCCACCAGTTTATGCTCCAGGCCTTTCAGGCGGTTTACTTCCATTTCAACAGCGATTCCGACCGGCGGCGGGCACTGCTGTCGCCCTATGGGGATTTGATCTGCTGTTATCTGCTGTGCTATCACAAGACCCAGCCGGTGAGCAAGGTGGTGGAGGAAATCGAAAACAACATCATCCAAAACTACCCGGACTGCAACTATGAGCTGGACAAATACCTCCAATCCTTCCCTTTCAGCTACGATTATCTCCGCAAGCTTTTCAAGAAAGAGCTGGGCGTCACCCCTCACAAATACCTCACCGACAAGCGGCTGCAGACCGCGGTGGACATGCTCTCCTACGGCTACACCAACAGCCACAACATTGCCGAAATCTCCCAGCAGTGCGGCTTCCGGGAGCCGCTGTACTTCTCCCGCATGTTCAAAAAGAAGTACGGCGTGGCCCCCAGCTACTATCTGGAATCTCAAAGGGATTGCCGGGAGGCCCCCGATGGGGGCAGCGTGAAAATCATTCTGGAGCCGTAAGTCTCTTCATTTCCGTGTAGCACAAAATGAACGGAGCCACGCCCTTGGCATCGTTCTCCACCACCGGCTCGGAGATGTAATATGCATAGCTTCCGTCCCGGCGGCGGTTTGTCTCCGGCCCCAGCCCCGCCACCAGGCAGATGCCGCCCAGATTCAGGGTGTCCTCTGTAAAGGACAAATACTTATCTGCAATGCCGCTGAAGGTCTTCTGACCTTTGGCGGCATATTCTTTATCGAGAATTCCCAGCCGGGCACCCTTCAGCATGGCATAAGCCAGCATGGAGCTGCCGCTGGTTTCCAGATAATTGCCCTCCCGGCCGATCTGGTCAGGCACCTGGTAATACATACCGGTTTCCGGGTCCGCGTATTGGGCGGCTCCTGCCATCAATTCGGTAAAGATGGCGGTCAAGCGATCCCTCTGCGCCCCGGTGACGATTTCCAGCAGATCTGCCAGAGCCACGGAAAACCAGCCAATGCTCCGCAGCCAGAAATTCTTGGAGCAGCCGGTGACCGGGTCCGCCCAGAAAGCCTCCCGGCTGGCATCGTAGCCATGGTAGTAGAGCTTTTTTTCCGGGTCGAACATCCTTTCCCGGACGGTTTCGATCTGGCGCAGGGTGTCGGAAACATCTCCGCCGCCAAAGGCCTGCTGATACAGGGCATAAAACACCTGGGCCATGTAGATGCCGTCCAGCCACACCTGATTGGGATAGATGGCCTTGTGCCAAAAATTCCCCTCGATGGTTCTGGGCTGGGTGTCCAGATGGTGCTTGAGCTTTTGGGCAGCCAGGCGGTATTTCTCTTTCCCCGTGGCCCGGTACAGCGGCAGCAGCACCCGCCCCTCGTTGATGTCGTCCAGGTTGAACCTCTCCGGATGGTAGGTGCGGATGGTGCCGTCCTCCAAAATGTAGGAATCGATGAAATGCTCCACGAAATCGAAATACGCCTGCTCCCCGGTGATCTCCGCCATGGCAAGCAGGGCAGTCATCATGCAGCCGTCGATGTAGTTCCAGCTGCCGCTTTTTCCCTCCCGGAGCTTTTCAATGTTCCAAATGGTTCGCTCCGGGGTGGACTCCCGGATGAGTCGATGAATGTATGCGTCAATTTTCTGATACATAAAATTTCTCCCTGCCGGTCAGCGGATGGAAAGGGATTCATAGTGGTTGGCCACCACATTCTCCCCCGCCGCTCCCTCTACCAGAACATTCTCCATGGTGATCCGGCGCACGTTGTCCAGATACAGTCCCAGGCGGCATTCCTCCTGGGCAAAATTTTTCATAATGGGCTTTCCGGGCTTGGCATCCGGGTCGAAAGTGAAGACGCTGTCTTCAAAACGCACCTCGTCGATGGGGCTCTCCGGCAGGCCGTCGATGTAGCAGGCGGCCACCTGGACATGGGTGCAGGTCAGCCGGCGGAAGGTGAATTTCCCCAGATGGGGGGTTCGCTCGTCCACCGGCAGCTGCTCCCGGCTCCACACATACTCGCTGAACCGATCCGGGTCGCAGCAATTGTACCACATGTTGATGGCCACAGGGGTGAGCACGGATTCCATGCGGATGTTTTCAAAGAGAATATTGTCCAGCCTGCAGTCCTTGCCCCGCCCCCGGCGGGTCTTGATGCGAAGTCCCCGATCGGTACCCCGGAACCAGCACTGGGACACGGCGAGATTGGTCACTCCTGCGCCGATTTCGCTGCCCAGAGTCACCGCCCCGTGGCCGAATTCCATCAGGCAGTTGCGGATGGTGTGATGGTCGGCGGGCTGCTTGTACTTTCGTCCCAGGTCGATTTTTCCGGACTTGATGGCAATGCAGTCATCTCCTACGCTGAAGCGGCAGCCGATGATATCCACCCCGTCGCAGGCCTCCGGGTCGATGGCGTCGGTGTTGGGGCTGTCCTTGGGGGCCTTGATGAACAGGTCGTAAAGCCCCACCTGCTGAGAGAAAAACGGATGGAACTGCCAGGATGCGGAATTCTGAGCGGTGATGCCGTGAACTGTCACGTTCCGGCACCGGTTGAAGAAGAACAGCCGGGGCCGGGCAACGGAAAATTCCCGGAACCGGGTCCAGAACTCGCTGTTCTGGGCATTTCCGTCCACCGTACCTGGGCCCACAATGGTGATATCCCCGGCGTGCTCCGCAAAAATCAGGGATTGACACATGGGCATGGCATTTCCCTCGAAAGCACCGTAAACCGCACTTTCTCCGGTAAAGAGATCGTTGATTTCTCCAGGAATCACAGGATAGCGGCCCCGATCCGTGGAGCCCAGCAGCACGGCACCCTCCCCCAGAGAAAGGGTGATGCGGCTTTTCAGGGTCAGGGGTGCGGTGAGATAGGTGCCCGCCGGGAAATGGAGCAGGCCGTTTTCCGGCAGGCAGTGGATGGCAGTCTGAATGGCGGCGGTATCGTCCGTTACCCCATCGCCCAAAGCGCCAAAATCCTTCACATTTACGCCGGCGCTTACCGTTTTGGTGGTAAAGGATATTTCCTCCTCCGCCTCTCCCAGCCGGACTTTCAAACGGTAGGTTTTCCCCGGGAGCAGGGAGAACAGGGAGAACACGTTGGTATTCCCCCGGAATTTTTCCTCCCCGTCCAGCCACAGGGTATATTCCTCCGGAGCATAGTAGGGGGCATCGTTTTGGAGTTCAAAGCAGGCGGAAACCGGGCTGACAAGCAGTGTACAAATCATGTTTCTCTTTCCTCTCTCACCTTGGCTCTGGCATCCGAAAGGATCCTCAGGGTCAAATGCTTCATGCTCAAAAAGAGCAGGTCAAATCCCATATAAAACAGGCCGAACAGAATGGGCTCCACCCCCACAGGGACGGAATCCGCCTGGCCGGTGACGGAAGTAATTGCCAAATTGATTCCCTGATACAGGCAATACACACACAGCAGCAGGAAAAAGGCATATAAAATATTCAAAAAGAATGCAGCCATTCCCTTTTTGGGGAACATCATCCAGCGGTCATTCTCCCCGGGCACCCGGGCGGCGAAACGGAAAATGCTATTCACCAGCAAATCCGTCACCAGTCCCAGAGCAAGGCCGAACACCAGCATCATATCCAGCAAATTCGTCAGGTAAAGGCCCAAGCCCCAGAAGATGAAAAAGCAGGTTGCCCCGGCGAACCAGGTCTTCAGCAGCACCGCCTTCAGCCAGCGGGGCAGATGGATGCCGGATTTGGACCGGTATTTCTCCAGTTCCTCCCGGGGAACCTCCGGCGCGTTCTCCGGGCTGGCATTCACCAGATCGTCCACCGCTTTGGTATTGAGCTTATAATAATCCGAAATTTCCCGCAGCTGCTTTGGAGAGCGCAGGGGGTCTTGTCTGTTGTTTTTTGCCATCGTAGTTTACAAAATCTTTCTGAAAAACAGCTCCGCGGGCTGGTCAAAGGGGGTGTTCTGAAAAACCAGCCCGCCGCAGTCCACATAGCCCAGCTTCCGGTAGAAATGCTGGGCGGTTTCGTCCGCCTGGGTGGAAACCAGGACCATTTCAAAGCCCCGGGTTTTCATTTCCTTCTCCCACGCCGCCATGGCCTGGGTGCCGAAGCCCCTGCCACGCCAGCCTTCCAATACATACAACAGGTTCAGAAAGGGCAGTTTCCCCCACAGAAGGCAGTGGTGCATCCAGCCCACCGGCCGTGCTCCTTCCCGGAGCACAAAGCCGGATTGGGTGCCCAGAAGGTCCCGAAAGGCGGCTTCCGTTATGTGGCTGCCAGTGCCCAGGACAAAGGCCCAATCCCCTTGGGTCATTTCTTTGAGTTCCATTTGATATCTCCTGTGGTTCCGGCCCCAATTTCCCAAAATGGGAGGCTTGCGCCTCCCGGATTTTTTGGATTATTCGCCGGAAATATCAATGGCTTCCAGCTTGCCGTTGTCTTCCACTTCCACGCTGGTTTTGATTTTCCGCAGAGCCTTTTTATAAACCGGCAGGGTGACGATCAGCACTGTGGTGACACCCAGCAGGATCATGTGGGCCCAGAGGGTGCTCTGGGCTTTGGCGATGTAGGGGAAATCCGCCGGATTGATGGGGCTCTCCGCACGGGTAATGGCCCGGGCAATGGCTTCCAGGTAAAACCAGTCACAGCCCGCCACGATGCCAAACATCACAAACATCAGCACCAGCATGGGCACATTCACCTTTTTCCGGTAGGGGAAAGCGTTGAGGAAGCACACAAAGGACAAAATGGAAAACAGCATGGTGCAGAAGCCGGTAAAGCCCATGCCGCTGCCCTGAATTTTGGCCGTGGTGTTGGAAATACTGGTCAGATTCAGAGAATACATCAGGAAAGACACCACCAGCGCCGCCATGGCGATATTCTGGGGCTTCCGCTTGAGGGAGACGACAAATTTCCGCAGCATTTCGTTTTTCATGGGTTACTCCCTCCCAATGGCATTGGTGGTCTCTTTGTCGAAGAAGTGCTTCCGGTCAAAGCCCACCTGCACCACATCATTTTCCTTGAAATTCTTCCAGCCCCGGAGCTTTGCGGTGATCCGCGACCCGCCCAGATGGCCGTGAACCAGGGTATTCATGCCCAGGTTCTCATTGGAGAACACCTTGACCGGCAGACTTCCACCCTCGGTGATGTTCTCCGGACGAACACCCAGAACGATTTCCTTTCCCTGGTAGGAAGACAGCATATTCTGCTCCTGGGCCGTCAGGGGCACCTGGAAATCCTTGCCCTGCAAATGGTCCCCCGCCACGGTCGTCTCGAAGAAATTCATAGGCGGCAGGCCGATGAAGCTGGCCACAAAGAGATTTGCCGGGGAGTCATACAGCTCCAGAGGCGTACCCACCTGCTGCACATGGCCCATGGACATACACACGATCCGATCCGCCAGGGTCAGCGCCTCGGTCTGGTCGTGGGTGACGTAGAGCATGGTAGCCTTCAGCCGCTTATGCAGCAGCAGAATCTCCCGCCGGGTAGCACCCCGAAGCTTGGCATCCAGGTTAGAAAGAGGTTCGTCGAACAGGAACACCTTGGGATTACGCACAATGGAGCGGCCCATGGCCACCCGCTGCCGCTGGCCGCCGGAGAGCTGGCTGGGTTTTTTGTTCAACTGGCTGGTCAGATCCAGAATCTCCGCCGCCGCCAGCACCTTTTTGTGGATGACATTGGGATCCTCTTTCCGCATGGTCAGGGAGAAGGCCATGTTCTCGTAAACGGTCATGTGGCCGTAAAGGGCGTAGTTCTGAAACACCATGGCCATATCCCGATCCTTGGCGGGAGTCTGGGTGATGTCCTTGCCGTCCAGATACAGCCGTCCCTGGGAGATATCCTCCAGGCCTGCGATCATCCGCAACGTGGTGGATTTTCCGCAGCCGGAGGGGCCCACCAGGACGATCAGCTCCCCGTCCTTTACATCCAGGTTAAAGTCGAAAACCGCCTGAACCTTGTTGTCATAAATTTTGTCCACATGCTCTAAGCGAAGCTGTGCCATCGTTCATTCCTCCTCA
>JAXECZ010000153.1:0-2296 GCA_034104845.1 Faecousia sp.
GACTGATAGCTGTAGCGGGCGATGATGCCCACATGGCGCACCCCGGCGAAGGCCAGGTTGGAAAGGCCGAAGTCCACCTGCCGGTAGCGGCCGCCGAAAGGCAGGGAGGCCATGGTCCGTTTATTGGTCAGCTCACCGATGTTGCCATCATTGGTGAAGATAATACCCATCACATTCATTTCTACTTACCTCCTTACAGCATGGCGCCGGGGGCAAGCACGGCGTTCTCCTCAATGACCACGCCCTTGCCGGCCACGCTGATTTTCTTCTTTTCGTTGGGCTCAAAGGCGCCACCCACCACGGCGTTGCGGCAGACCTTGGCGTTTTCACCCAGGATGGCATGGCGGACGATGGCGCCCGGCTCCACCACCACGCCGGGCATCACCACGGAGTCCTCAATCAGAGCGCCCTCGCCAATGGTGCAGCCCACGCTGACCACGCTGTGACGCACGGTGCCGTAGACCTCGCAGCCCTCGGCCACGAAGGCGTTGACAATCTTGGCGGAGGCATCAATATAGCTGGAGGGGAAAGCGGAGTTCCGGGCGTAGATCTTGGTACGCTCGTCGCCCCGGATGTTGAACTCAGGTTCCTTGCCCAGCAGCTCCATGTTGGCCTCCCACAGGGAGTCGATGGTGCCCACATCCTTCCAGTAGCCGTCGAAATTGTAGGCCATGAGCTTGTGACCGCCATTCAGAAGTCTGGGGATGATGTTCTTGCCGAAGTCGTTGGAGGAAGTGGGGTCCTCCTCGTCGGCAATCAGGGTCTCCCGCATCACCTTCCAGGTGAAGCAGTAGATGCCCATGGAGGCATTGGTGGACTTGGGCTTCTTGGGCTTCTCCTCGAACTCATAGATGGTGTTGTCGGGGTTGGTATTCAGAATGCCGAAGCGGGAGGCCTCCTCCATGGGAACATTCCGCACGGCGATGGTGCAGGCGGCACCGTTCTTCTCGTGGTAGTCCACCATCTTGGAGTAGTCCATCTTATAGATATGGTCGCCGGAGAGAACCACCACATACTCGGGGTCGAACCGGTCAATAAAGTCGATGTTCTGATAGATGGCGTTGGCGGTGCCCTTGTACCAGCCCTGCTTCTTATCGTGGCGCTCGTAGGGGGGCAGCACCTGGGCGCAGCTGTGGGTCTTGTTCAGGTTCCAGGGCTGTCCGTTGCCGATGTATTCATTCAGCTCCAGGGGCTGATACTGGGTGAGGATGCCCACGGTATCGATGCCGGAGTTGACGCAGTTGGACAAGGGAAAATCGATGATACGGTATTTGCCGCCAAAGGGAACGGCAGGCTTGGCGGTTTTCTCCGTCAAAACATAGAGTCGGCTGCCCTGGCCACCGGCCAGAAGCATGGCAATACAGCGTTTTTTCTGAAAATACATGGTCACAGCTCCTTATGTAAATGTAATTCGCGCTTGTTGAAAGGGTACAGCTCGCCCATGGATAACATACCATATTTTCCACAAATAGAAAAGTGACAATTTACCTAAATTATGAACTGTCTTTTTGGTAAGTTGCACAAATAACCTTGGATTGCTTCTGGAATTATCTGGCAATATTCATCATAAAACCATTAAAAAACCACTTTTCACCGAAAATTTGTCATAGAAACCGAAAATATTCGAAAAACAAGGACGCTGCCCGGCAGACAGACAAAAACTGCCCCACGCTTGGTGAGGCAGTTTGATGCTTATGCGTAAAAATCCCGAATTTTTTTGGCCCGGCTGGGGTGGCGCAGCTTACGGATGGCCTTGTTTTCGATCTGGCGAATCCGTTCCCGGGTGACGCCGAAAATCTGGCCCACCTCTTCCAGGGTGTGCGTCCGGCCATCGTACATACCGAAGCGCATCCGCAGCACGTCGGCTTCCCGCTCCGTCAGGGTGCCCAGAATTTCTTTTAATGCCTCGGCAAGCAGCGCGTTGGAGGTGGCGTCGGCAGGGCCGGGGGTGCGCTCGTCCTCCACGAAAGAGCCAATGGAGGTATCCTCTTCGTCACCCACGGGCGTATCCAGGCTCAGGGTGTCGGCGGCGGTGCGGTTGGCCTCGATGATCTTCTCCACGGGCAGGCCAAGCTCCTTGGCGATTTCCTCCACGGTGGGCTCCCGTCCCAGCTCCTGCACCAGCTTCCGGTTGCAGCGGGTGGCCTTGTTAATAACCTCTACCATATGCACCGGAACCCGAATGGTTCTGGCCTGGTCGGCGATGGCACGGGTGATGGCCTGCCGAATCCACCAGGTAGCATATGTAGAGAATTTGTTTCCCTTTGTCCAGTCAAATTTGTCCACGGCGCGAATC
>JAXECZ010000007.1:0-5671 GCA_034104845.1 Faecousia sp.
ATCCTTGACGGTGAGCACATCCTTGCCCAGCTCCCGCTCGGCCTGGAAGCCCACAAAGGGATAGCGCCGGGTGGAGCAGGGCATTTCCTCCACCGTCAGCTTGTCCAGCAGCTTTCTTCTGGCGGTGGCCTGCTTGGCCTTGGACTTGTTGGCGGAGAAGCGCTGGATGAACAGCTGCAATTCTTCGATCTTTTCCTGATTCTTCTTGTTCTTGTTGCGGAGCATGGCCTGAACCATCTGGCTGGATTCATACCAGAAATCGTAGTTACCCACATACATCTTGATTTTGCCGTAGTCAATGTCTACGGTGTGGGTGCAGACGGTATTCAGGAAGTGCCGGTCGTGGCTGACGGCGATGACCATGCCGGGGAAATCCAGGAGGAAATCCTCCAGCCAGTTGATCGCCTCAATGTCCAGGTTGTTAGTGGGCTCGTCCAGCATAACAATGTCGGGATTTCCGAACAGCGCCTGGGCCAAAAGAATCTTCACCTTTAGCCGGGGGTCCACGCTGCCCATGAGGTCATAGTGCAGCTCCGTGCCAATGCCCAGACCCTGCAAAAGACGGGAGGCATCGGACTCCGCCTCCCAGCCGCCCAATTCCGCGAACTCCGCTTCCAGGTCGGCGGCACGAAGACCGTCTTCATCGGAAAAGTCGGGCTTTTCGTAGATGGCGTCCTTTTCTTTCATCACATCGTACAGATGCTGGTTGCCCATGATGACGGTGTCCATGACGGTGAACTCGTCGTAGGCGTTCTGGTTCTGCTTCAGAACGGACACCCGCTTGGTGGGGTCGATGGTGATGGAGCCGTTGGTGGAGTCCAGCTCCCCGGTGAGCAGGCGCAGGAAAGTGGATTTGCCCGCCCCGTTGGCGCCGATGATGCCGTAGCAGTTGCCGGGCAAAAACTGCAAATCCACATGCTGAAACAGCCACTGGCCGCCGAACTGCATACCCAAATTGCTGACTGTGATCATAGTAGTCTCCTTTGTTCGTTCCATATTCGCCCTGGGGCGCACAACTTTACAGCATAATACTACCACAAACTTGTGAATAAAGAAAGAACTTTTTTCCAGGGACTTGCATTTTCTGAAAACTGTGGTATAGTATTAGCACTCAGCAACGAAGAGTGCTAAATGAAGAACACGAAAGGAATCGATTGATTATGGAAAAAATGCAGTTTAAGGCCGAGTCCCAGCGTCTGCTGGATCTGATGATCAACTCCATCTATACCCACCGGGAGATTTTCCTCCGGGAGATTATCTCCAACGCCTCCGATGCCATCGATAAGCTGGCCTATCTGGCGCTTACCGACAGCAGCCTGAATGTGAACAAGGACGAGCTGAAAATCACCATCACCCGGGCCAAGGATGCCGGCATCCTCACCGTTTCCGATAACGGCGTGGGCATGACCAAGGAGGAAATGGAGGAGAACCTGGGCACCATCTGCAAGTCCGGCTCCCTCAGCTTCAAGCAGGCCATGGAGAAAAATGAGGATGTGGACATCATCGGCCAGTTTGGCGTGGGCTTCTACTCCGCCTTCATGGTGGCCTCCTCCGTCACCGTTATCTCTAAGAAAGCGGGCCAGGATCAGGCATGGAAGTGGGTCTCCGATGGTGCGGACGGCTATACTATTGAGCCCTGCGAGCGGGAATTCTGCGGCACCGATGTGATCATGACCCTGAAGGCCGACACCGACGACGAGAAGTACAGCGAATATCTGGATGAGTATGAGATCCGCAGCCTGGTGAAGAAATACTCCGACTACATCCGCTATCCCATTGTGATGGAGGTGGAGAAGTCCCGGAAGAAAGCAGACTGCCCTGAGGACAAGCCCGAGTACGAAACCTACACCGAGATGGAGACCCTGAACTCCATGGTGCCCATCTGGCAGCGCTCCAAAAAGGACGTTACCGACGAGGAATACGAGACCTTCTACCGGGAAAAGTTCTACGACTACAACAAGCCTCTGAAGATCATCCACACCAGCGCCGAGGGCAGCGTTTCCTTCAAGGCCCTGCTGTATATCCCCAGCAAGGCGCCCTATGATTTCTATACCAAGGACTTTAAGCGGGGCTTGCAGCTGTATTCCTCCGGCGTGATGATCATGGAAAACTGCGAGGATCTGCTGCCGGAGCACTTCCGCTTTGTCCGGGGCATTGTGGACAGCCAGGATCTTTCCCTGAACATCAGCCGTGAGATGCTCCAGCACAACCGGCAGCTCACGGTCATCGCCCGGAACATTGAAAAGAAGATCAAGTCCGAGCTGAAGGCCATGCTGGAAAACGACCGGGAAAAGTACGAGGAATTCTACAATGCCTTTGGCCTCCAGCTGAAATACGGCACCGTGTCCGAGTACGGCGCTCACAAGGAGAGCTGCCAGGATCTGCTGCTGTACTACAGCCACAAGCAGGGAAAGCTCATCAGCCTGAAAGAGTATGTGGAGGCCATGCCGGAAGGCCAGGAGAAGATTTACTTCGCCCCCGGAGAGAACCGGGAGCACCTTGCAAAGCTTCCCCAGGTAGAGCTTCTCAGCAAAAAGGGCTATGATGTGCTGCTGTTCACCGAAGAGGTGGACGAGTTCGTGCCCCAGACCCTGATGACCTACATGGAGAAAAAGTTCTGCAACATCACCACCGAGGATCTGGGCCTGCAGAGCGACGAGGAAAAGAAGCAGGCCGAGGAAAAGGCCGAGGAGCTGAAGGGCTTCACCACCTTCGTCAAGGAGAGCCTGGGGGATCAGGTGAAGGAGGTACGCCTGTCCCAGAATCTGGGCAGCTACCCCGTTGCCATGGTGCCCGAGGCCGGTATGAGCTTCGAGATGGAGAAATACATGAAGCGGGTGAACCCGGAGTTCGCCTATCCCGTGGGCCGGGTGCTGGAGCTGAACCCGGAGCATGAGGCTGTGAAGACCTTGCAGCGGGTCATGACCGAGGATCCCGTGCTGGCCAAGGACTATGCGAAGCTTCTGTGCTGCCAGGCGCAGCTCATGGCCCAGCTGCCTCTGGACGATCCCTTCGCTTACTCCGAGCTGGTTTGCAAGCTGATGAAATAAGCCCCAAAATCCCGCACCGACCCAACGGTGCGGGATTTTTCCTGAATCAGCCAAATTCCAATCTGCCGCGTGGAACCGATAGGCACACTATCTCATGTCACTTTTCTCCAAATCGTCTTCCCGTTGAAAATGCCGGGAACCAAAAGTTTCTCCTTGAAAATGGCTGAAGAAAATGGTATCATCTATTGTTAAGAAGCTATCTATATCAGGAGAATTGCTATGAATACCAAAACCACCCTTATCTCTCAGGAAGCGCTGGACCGGCAGTTTGGCTATTGCGACAAAATCGCCGCTTTCTTCGCCCAGCAGGGAATCATCCCCAAGGCCTATGTGGAAACCTACGGCTGCCAGCAAAACGAAGCGGACTCGGAGAAGCTCCGGGGATATCTGTCCCAGTGCGGCTATACCATGGCAGAGGAGGCCGAGGGGGCGGATGTGGTGGTGATGAACACCTGCGCCATCCGGGAGCATGCCGAGCAGCGGGTCTTCGGCAACCTGGGCGCCCTGACCCACACCAAGCGCCGTCATCCGGGGCAGAAAATCTTCCTCTGCGGCTGCATGGCAGGGGAGGACAAGGTGGTCAGCCGGATCAAGGGGAGCTTCCCCCATGTGGACGGTGTGTTCTCCACCCACCACCTGTGGCAGTTCCCGGAAATCCTCTACACCGTGCTCACCGGGAAAAAGCGGGTGTTCTCCGTGGCGGATGAGCCCGGCTCCATTGCCGAGGGCATCCCCCAGGTTCGCAGCTCCGGTTTGAAAGCCTGGGTATCCATCATGTACGGCTGCAACAATTTCTGCACCTACTGCATCGTGCCCTATGTCCGGGGCCGGGAACGCAGCCGCCAGCCGGAGCACATTCTGGAGGAGTGCCGCGCTTTGATCGAAAGCGGCGTGAAGGACATCACCCTGCTGGGGCAGAACGTGAATTCCTATGGCAAGGATTTGGGCTGCGGCGTGGATTTTGCCGACCTGCTGGAACAAATTGCCCAGATCCCCGGTGACTTTTTGATCCGCTTCATGACCAGCCATCCAAGAGATGCCTCCAACAAGCTCTTCGACACCATGGCCAAATACCCCAAAATCGCCAAGCAGCTCCATCTTCCTTTTCAGTCCGGTTCCAGCCGGGTGCTGAAAGCCATGAACCGGCACTACGACCGGGAAACCTATTTAAAAAAGGTGAACTATGCCAAAGCCGTCATGCCTGATTTGGTGCTCACCAGCGACGTGATCGTGGGCTTCCCCGGAGAGACGGAGGAAGAATTTGAGGAAACCATCTCCCTGATTCAGCAGGTTCACTACGACAGCCTGTTCACCTTCATTTTCTCCCCCCGCACCGGAACCCCCGCCGCCAAAATGGAGGATCCCACCCCCAAGGAGGAAAAGAACCGGCGCTTCGACCGGCTCTGCCAGGTGCAGAATGCCATCTCCGAGGAAATCCACAAAAATTACATCGGCTCCGTCCAGCGCTGCCTCATCGACGGCAAGGACGGCTCGCTGCTCACCGCCAGGACGGAGGGCGGCAGATTGGTTCGCTTCCCAGGGGACGAGGCGCTCATCGGAACCTTTGCCAGGATTCGTATCACCGGCGCTACCACCTGGAGCCTGACGGGCGAATTGGCATAGAGAGAAAAGGAGAAACTATGGCTTCATCCAATCAAGAGCTCACGCCCATGCAGCGGCAGTACCGCACACTGAAGGACAAGCACAAGGACAGTGTGCTGTTTTTCCGTCTGGGCGACTTTTATGAAATGTTCAATGAGGATGCCACCCTGGCCGCCCGGGAGCTGGATCTGACCCTCACCACCCGGGACCGGGGCAAGCCCAAGGAGGAGCAGACTCCCATGTGCGGCGTGCCCTATCACAGCGTGGATGCCTACATCGCCCGGATGGTGCAAAAGGGCTACAAAATCGCCATCTGTGACCAGATGGAGGATCCGGCCACCGCCAAGGGACTGGTGGAGCGGGATGTGACCCGCATCATCACCCCCGGCACCGTGACGGAGAGCTGCATGCTGGACGAGGGCAAGAACAACTACATGGCCTGCCTTTACGGCGAGGACGGCCGGTTCGGGCTGGCTTTCTGCGACATTTCCACCGGTGCTTTCTATGTCACCCAATGTCAGGACGAAGCCTCCGCCGCCTCGGAGCTGGGCCGGTTCGCCCCCGCCGAGGTGCTGCGCTTCGGCCATGGGGTAGACGGAGAGCAGATGCAGGAGGTGCTCTTCCACCGGCTCAGCTGCTGCGTAGACGAGGGAGAGGCGGAGCTGTTTCAGCCGGAACGCTGCCAGCAGCAGCTGGAGGGGCATTTTCAGCAGTCTATTCAGCAGCTGGGCCTTGCCTCCCTGCCCGCTGCCGTGGTGGCCGGCGGCGCGCTGCTGGAAACCCTGAAGTCGCTGCAAAAGAACGACCTGCCCCACATCCGCAAACTGGAATACTACACCGGCGGCAAATTCATGGAGCTGGATCTGGATGCCCGGCGGAACCTGGAGCTGACGGAAACCATGCGCTCCAAGGAGAAAAAGGGCTCCCTGCTGTGGGTGCTGGACAAAACCCAGACCCCCATGGGCGGGCGGCTGCTCCGGGGCTGGCTGGAAAAGCCCCTGCTGGAGCCGGGAGAGATC